>DASYSV010000614.1:0-1919 GCA_036010185.1 Puia sp. | reverse complement strand
CAGCAGTCCATGTTCCTGCATCAGGTCTTCCGGCGGAGATACTTCTTTCTCCTCCCCCTTTCCGCCCGAACATGCAGCCAGGACGGCTCCTCCCGTAAGTGTGATGAGGCCCGCCCGAAGACCTTGCTTGACGAAAAGGCGGCGGCTGCCGGTAACCCCGCTTTCTGCGGCGATCCCGGAATGACGGCTTGCGGATCCCCCCTTTTGTTCTGCGGCTGCCTCGGAATGGTCGGATTGGTCTGGAGCTGGCTTCATACCGGCATGGCCGCAAAGAGCATACCACGGCGGACGGTATTATCGGCAGATAATAGTATCTTAGTACCTTTAGACGTCAAGCCTGCTGTATGAACTACAAACTTCTACTTATCGCAACTCTCCTGCCCTCTCTTTTCGCGGGCGCGCCACCAACTCCGCCGCGACGCGTTCAGCAGCTTTTCAACGGCCGGGATCTCACGGGATGGAAACACGTCGGGCCCGGGAGCATGAGCGTCGAAAACGGCTTGTTACGCGGACATGGTGGTATGGGGCTGCTGTACTGGGCAGGCGGACCTTTCAGCAATTGCTCATTTCACCTTGTTTTTAAGATGCGGGACGAAAACGACAATTCGGGAGTATTCATACGCATTCCGATAGAGCCGCGCGAGGAATGGATGCCGGTACATTACGGCTATGAGGTACAGATCGACAACCACCCCGAAAAATCCAATGAGGACGACTATCATATCACGGGTACCCTGTACTCGCTGACAAAACCGCTCGCCAAACCCGGTAAGCCGGGGCCGGAATGGAATACGATGGATATTACGCTTGACGGACCGCGAACCATCGTCTATGTCAATGGTGTGAAGGTCACCGATTATCGCGAAGGCGAGCCAGTGCCGACGCGCAAGTTTGATTTCGAGCCTCAACGCGGACGCCGGCCGGATAAGGGCTGGTTCGGGATCCAGAATCACAGCGACAACGATATCGTATACTTTAAAGAAATTTCAGTTAGCTATGCCAGATGATCGTCAGCAACATACCTTCGATGCCATCGTGATCGGATCGGGGATCAGCGGGGGCTGGGCTGCCAAAGAATTGTGCGAGCTGGGTCTGAAGACCCTGGTGCTGGAAAGGGGACGCAATGTCGTGCATAATAAAGACTATCCCACCGCCACGATGTCTCCCTGGGAATTCCCGCATCGGAAAGAAATGCCGCGGAAATTCGTGGACGAGAACCCGCTGATCACTACGGCAGCCGGTTTCGGTGAAGACACGGCGCATTTCTTTATAAAGGACAAGGATCATCCCTATGTCCAGGAAAAGCCGTTCGACTGGATCCGCGGCTACCAGGTAGGCGGCAAATCGCTCATCTGGGGAAGGGCCTGCCCCAGGTGGAGTCACTATGAATTTACTGCCCCCGCGCGTTATGGCTATGGCATCGAATGGCCTATCACCTATGACGAGATCGCTCCCTGGTATTCGCATGTCGAGCGGTTCGCGGGCATCTGCGGTAATAAGGATGGTCTGGAATCGATGCCGGACGGGGACTATTTGCCGGCATTCGATATGAACTGCGCGGAGAAGCACCTGCAAAAAAAGATTAGCGACTGGCGACCCGACCGGCACATGATTGCCGGCCGGTGGGCGCAGCTCACCAAACCGTCGGATATCCATCTTCAACAGGGGCGGGCGCAATGCCAGGCTCGCGATATGTGTATGCGCGGCTGCCCCTTCGGTGGATATTTCAGCAGCAATTCCTCTACCATCCCCTGGGCCGAGCGTACCGGCAACCTGACGATCCGCCCCTTCTCTGTCGTCCACTCTATCATTTATGACGAACAAAAAGGGAAAGCCACCGGCGTTCGGATCATCGATACGAATACCAAACAGGCGACCGAATATTTTGCGCGCGTCATCTTCGTCAACGCCTCCGCAAT
>DASYSV010000599.1:0-13871 GCA_036010185.1 Puia sp. | reverse complement strand
TTCCAGCTACAATCCTTCGGATCCGTCGCTGGCGCCTACCATCGGATTCTTCGGCAACGCCTGGGCTCAGAGGACGTTCAACGCGCCTTCGGACAACATGGTCTCCGCCGCGACAACCGCCGTATCGGATAGCCTGACCATCGACGTTAACAAGGTGCAGGTCAAAACGCCACCTTATATCTTCGGTAACAACTCCAATCTCTGGATGGGTCAGATCGTTACGGAGGCCAACCTGGTGCAATACATCAAGGACCTCTCGCCGAATATCATCCGTGCACCGGCAGGCAGTGTCAGCGATACTTATTTCTGGAACGGGACGACAGCCAATCCCCATCCGGCCGATGCGCCCGACAGCATCATTACGTCCGGCAATTTGGGGTCCATCGGCAGCTGGTATGGAGGCGACGCGGCGAGCTGGACGCTTTCGCTCTCCAATTATTACAGCCTGCTTGCGCAAACGAACAGCACCGGTATCATCACAATCAATTATGGCTATGCCCGATATGGCACAGGACCTAACCCCGTTGCGGCTGCGGCCCACCTGGCGGCGGACTGGGTGCGATACGACAACGGGAAGACCAAATTCTGGGAGATCGGCAATGAGATCTATGGCAGCTGGGAAGCGGGCTTCCAGATCGATGTCTCCAAAAACAAGGACGGACAGCCCGCAACCGTGACCGGCGCTTTGTACGGTAAGCATTTCAATGTATTTGCGGACTCAATGCGCGCCGCGGCGCAATCCATCGGCGCCACCATCTATATCGGCGCGATCGTGTATGGCTCGCCACCCCAGTCCTACGACAACAACACCGTACAGACCTGGAACCAGGGCGTATTGGCGAATGCCGGCACTACGGCGGATTTCTTCATCGATCACGACTATTATACCGCATATGCAGCCAACTCCACCGTGCCGCAGATACTAGGCACGGGAACCACCGAAGCGCCGACCGCGATGACCTATATCAAACAGCAGCTGCAGGGGGCCGGTGTGGCCAATAAGCCCATCGCTCTGACGGAATGGAATATCCAGGCGGTGGGTTCGAAACAGGCAGTTTCCTATATCGCCGGCATGCATGCCGCCCTGACGCTCGGCTCTTTTCTAAAGAGCGGACTTGGTGAAGCCAGTCGCTGGGATCTGGCCAATGGCTCCACGCCATGGGGAGACGATATGGGTATGTTCAACAACGGGGACGAACCCGGCGCACCGATGTGGAATCCGCGACCGGCTTTTTACTATATGTATTTCTTCCACCGAATGTTCGGCGACCGGATGGTCTATGATACCTTGAAGCATGTGCAGGGCAATAACGATCTTACGACCTATTCGTCCACCTTCAGCAGCGGACAGGCGGGAACGGTCATCATCAACACGGGCAATTTCAACCATGTGCTCTCCATCGACTTCCAGCATTTCCCCGCCGGGAAGAAGTACCATTGGTTCGTGCTTACCGGTGGGACCGACAATGCTCCGTTCTCGGGGCAGGTGTATGTCAACGGGGCCGGACCTTCTACTTCGACGGGCGGACCGCTGAACTACGGTTCGATCAGCGCCAATGCGGCGACCCTGAATGGGACGATAAAAATAGCCGTACCTCCCATGAGCGTCATTTACCTCGTGGCGGATGGCAAATAGATGATCCGTATAACTGTCATAAGTATCTTCTTTATAGGCGCCCTGTCGTGCAACCCCGTCCACGATAGGAGGGGGCTGCATTTTACCTTGTTGCCGGCCTCTTCGACGGGTATAGGGTTCGCCAACAATATCACGGAGAACGATACCCTGAACATGTTCGTCAATGAATATACGTACATGGGAGGAGGGGTAGGGGTAGGCGATTTCAACCGGGACGGTCTGCCCGATCTATTTTTCGCGGGCAACCAGGTCAGCTCGAGACTCTATCTCAATAAGGGCGGGATGCATTTCGAAGATATCACGCAAAAGGCCGGCGTGTGTACCGGGGTCTGGTGCACCGGCGTAAGCGTCGTCGATATCAATAATGACGGATGGCCGGATATCTATGTGTGCGTATCGGGACAGGCGCCCGGCGCCCGCCGGAGGAACCTCCTGTTCATCAACCAGCATGATCTTACTTTCAAGGAGGAAGCCGCGGCTTATGGCCTGGCCGATACGGGCTATTCCACACAGGCAGTTTTTTTCGACTATGACAGGGACGGGCGGTTGGACATGTATCTGGTACGTCACACCCTCGCCGACCGTCTGCCCAACAACATCCGCGACCCATCGGTGGACACCGCCAATATTGCCGCCGACAAGCTGTTCCACAATGAAGGCAAAGCGCCGGGAACGGACCATCCCGTTTTCAGGGATGTTTCCCGTCAGGCGGGTATAGTCGAGGACGGCAACGGTCTCGGGGTCATTGCGGGCGACTTCAACGGCGACGGCTATCCCGACCTCTATGTCGATAACGACTATATCCGAAATGACCTCTTATGGCTGAACAACGGGAACGGTACTTTCACCAATTGCATCGCAACTGCCGTGCGGCATCAAAGCTATTCCAGCATGGGCGTCGACGCGGCGGATATCAATAACGACGGTCTCCCCGACATCGTCACTCTGGATATGCAGCCCGAGAATAATTTCCGGAAGAAAATGATGTATTCCTTTCTGAGCGAGCAGCGTCACCAGCTGGAGATGGAGAAGGGCTACGAACCACAGTTCATCCACAATATGCTGCAGCTGAACAACGGCACCAGATGGGTGGACGGTCGCACGGAGCCTTTTTTCAGCGAGATCGGAGAGATGGCCGGTATTGCGGAGACGGACTGGAGCTGGAGCGTGCTGATCGCCGATTTCGACAATGACGGATGGAAGGATATGCACATCACCAACGGGTTGGGGCGTGATCCTACCAATATCGATTTTCTCGAATATGCGCATAACACCGTGCTGGCAACCGGTATTCCCGAAAATGAGATCGGTCAGCGCCGGAAATTCATGGAGCGGCTGTCGGCGATGGGGCCGCTGTCGCTGAGGAATTATGTTTACCGGAACAAGGACGGTATCAGCTTTGAAGACATTTCAGACAGTGCGGGGATCCATGAAAAAGGCATTGCCAACGGCGCCATATATGCCGATCTCGACAATGACGGAGAACTGGACATCGTAACCAACAATATCAATGCTCCCGCGACCGTGCGCCATAATGATTCGCGTCCGGCGCATTATCTGACCTTGCGTCTCAGCGGCGACTCGCTGAACAGGGACGGCATCGGGGCGACAGTGACGGCATATGGCAACGGTGAGGTACAAACCGTGACGCAATATCCTGTGAGAGGGTTTTTGTCGACCGTAGACAGCCGGCTTCATATAGGCTGCGGAGCGGCGGCTCCGGATTCGTTGAAGGTCGTCTGGCCGGATGGGAGGATGCAGGTGCTAGGGAGGCCGGGAGTGGATACGATATTGACCTTGGATTGGAAAAGCGCGGTGGTCGATCCGCCGGCAGTGCAGGACGCCGATCCGCTGTTCGAAGACGCGACGCGGAGGCTTAAAACGGATTTCCGTCACAAGGAGACCTTCTTCTATGATTTCAAGTTCCAGCCCATGCTATTGCAGAAATTCTCGCAGGAGGGCCCTTTTATCAGTACGGGCGACGTCAACGGCGACGGGCTGGAGGATTTCTTCATCGGGGGAGCCTTCAAACAGTCCGGACGGCTATACCTGCAAAACAGGGACGGCAGCTTCACGGGCCGGGATCTCGTCACCGGCAATAAGTATGAAGAGGATATGCAGAGCGTGTTCTTCGATGCGGACGGGGACAAGGATCCCGATCTCCTGGTCGTGGGCGGTAGCAGCGAATTCGAGGACCATTCCTCTTTTTACTGTCCGCGTTTGTACCTCAACGATGGGAAAGGTAATTTCCGTCTCGACAGCGTTGCCTTTTCGCCGCTGGTGCGCACGCCGGCTAAAGCGGTGGCCGTCGCCGACATGGACGGGGACGGCGATATGGACATCTTCATTGGAGGGAGGGTATCGCTCGGCTCATACCCCAGGCCGCCCGACAGCTATATCCTTCGCAACGATCACGGACGGTTTACGGATGTGACGGATGCTGTGTGCCCCGCGCTGAGACATATCGGCATGATCAATGCGGCCGTCTGGGCGGATATCGATGGAGATGGCAAACCCGATCTCATCGTCGCAGGCGATTGGATGCCGATCCGGATTTTTACGAATGATGGCCATACGCTCACCGAGATCACCGGGCGCAGCGGTCTGAAAGACCTGTCCGGATTCTGGAGAAGCCTTCAGATCGTGGATGTCGATCATGACGGTCATCCCGATATCGTCGCGGGCAACCTGGGGACCAACAACCCGTGGCATATCAGCAGCGACAGGCCGGCGGAATTGATCGCCAAAGATTTCGACGGGAATGGGATCATGGACCCGGTGTTTTGCTATTATATCCGCGGGGATGACGGAACATACCGGCTATCGGCCGGGGTCAGCAGGGACAACTGGGCCATGGAGATGCCTTCGATCAAGAAAAAGTTCGATGACAACGCGAAATATGCTTCTGCGCCGATGGAGGAGATATTTACTCCCGAAATGATGCAGGGCGCCCTGGTCCTCGATTGCAAAGAAGTGAGGAGTGGCTGGTTCCGGAATGACGGGAAAGGAAATTTCCGTTTTCATCCATTCCCGGCAATGGCGCAAATAGCGCCGGTCAACGCTACTGCAGCCGGGGATGTCAACGGGGACGGTTTTACCGACCTCATCCTGGCGGGCAATGACTATGAAGCGTCGTTGATGTCCGGACGTTATGACGCCTCTTATGGCCTCTTGCTGGAGGGCGACGGCCGGGGCGGCTGGCGCGTGATGCCACCGGCTTCCGACGGTCTGGTGCTGGACGGGGACGTCAGGGATATAAAATTGATCCATGCCGGCGGGGACCGGTACCTGCTGACTGCCGTCAATGATCAGCCGATGCGCGCCTATCGCCTGTCCAAACGATAAAATATCCGTCTATGCAAAAAGGGTTGCTCTTATTCTGTTGCCTGTTGATCGCGTCTCCGCATCCCCGTGACCCGGAGGTAGCGCCTACTATCGGCTTTTTTATGGATGACTGGAAGCCGAAGACCTTTGTCGTTCCCGCATTTCGCGAGGGCGCCGTGGCTGGGCGGGCGAGCGCTACTTTGCGCATCGACCCCGACAGCGTCATCACGCGGATACCTCCGGCCGAATTCGGTCACAACGCCGACACCTGGATGGGGACCATGGTTACGCAACCCGTATTGATGGACCATTTGAAGAACCTTCAAAGCCATATCATCCGCTGGCCCGCGGGCAGCGGCAGCGATGGTTATTTCTGGAATTCCGGCCCCGGTAGCATGCCTTCCGATCTGCCGGTGGAAGTATTGGATACCAGGGGAAAACGGACGGCCCCGCATTGGTTCTATGGACGGCCCAGGGGCCGTTTCGGGGCTTCGGTGGATGATTATTACGATTTGCTGGCGGCCACGGGGAATGAAGGGCTGATCACCGTGAATTATGGGTATGCCCGGTATGGTACCGGTCCCAACCCCGTCGCGACGGCTGCCCATCTTGCCGCCGACTGGGTACGCTATGATCATGGACGGACGAGGTATTGGGAGATAGGCAACGAAAATTACGGTAACTGGGAGCTGGGTTACCGGATCGACACGGCGACCAACAGGGATGGACAGCCGCAGCTGCTGACCGGTCGTCTTTATGGCGAACACTTCAGGATCTTTGCCGACTCGATGCGCAACGCTGCAAAAGAGGTCGGATCGACCATTTATATCGGCGCCGTCATGCATGAAACGCCTCCGAAGCTGTTCGATCCGCCGCTCACGAGGGACTGGAATTCCGGGATGATCCCTGCTGCCGGCGACATGCCCGATTTTTATGCCGTCCATAACTACTTCACGCCATGGAACGCAAATACGGGCGCCGCCGACATCCTGCATGACGCGGTTCAGGTTCCCGGCGACATGATGGATTATGTGCTGAAATGTCTGCGCGAGAACGGCGCCGCCACAAAGCCTATAGCCATGGACGAATGGAACATGTTCGCCTCCGGCAGCAAGCAACAGGTGTCCAATATCAGCGGGTTGTTCTCCATCATTGTCATGGGGGAGGCTTTACGGAATAAATATGGTCTTGCCGCGCGTTGGGATATGCTCAACGGTTGGGCGGGTGGGAATGATCATGGCCTTTTCAGCAGCGGTGACGAGCCGGGTGTGAGAAGATATTCGCCGCGTCCCTCTTTCTATTATCTCTATTACCTGCAGCGTATGCTCGGCGACAGGCTTGTTGTCTCGCACCTGGCCGGCGACACCAGCCTCCGGGCCTATGCTTCGTCTTTCAGCTCCGGTGAGATCGGCGCGGCACTGGTCAATACGTCTACACATGCGTCGACGGTGGAGATAGAAATTCCCCATTTTTCACGCGGCCGTTATTACTGGTATAGTCTCGAAGGCAGTGACGACAACGGCGAATTTTCGCGGAAAGTGGCCGTCAATGGAGACTCGACCATGGCGGCCGCCGGGGGCCCTGCCGATTACGCGGCTCTGCGGGCTTTTGGTGCGTCCGCGAAGGGTGGGGTGAGGGTCATGGTACCCGCGCGAGGTGCTGTGTTTCTGGTAGTTAGGAGGAGGTAATACGTGCGCGGCGGGGGTGGGCCCGGTTTTTGAGATTGGAGACTATTATGGCAAAAGAAATCATTCCTATAGAATTCAATGGACAAGGCATCGAGTACAAAGGATGGGCGACTCCCTCCGAGCAGCTGCATGACGATGGCTTCCCGCAGAGTTACCACGTGGTATTGAATAAAGTATATTTCGGCAACCTGTCGCTCGACAGGGGTAAATGGATCGCCGATGAGCCGCGGCCGCGAGAGCTGGTTGTCGCCGTGGGAGCTTGTCTGGATAACCTCCATGTCGGTGTTCAATAGCGTTGGGTAAGTCCTTACACAGGCCCTTAAAAGCTATCGAATTGACCGATCCGGACATTTCTTATCTTTAAGGGCCATGAAAAAGATATCTATCTCCATCGGGGGCGTGTTCGTGCTTTTTATCGCTTGTAGCCAGCCCCACGACAATACCGCCGTTTTGCAACAGCAGATCGACACGCTGCAACAACAGCTCCGGAATGTCTATACTCCCGGTCTGGGAGAGTTCATGTCGGGCATCCAGGTTCATCACGAAAAATTATGGTTCGCCGGAAAGACGGAGAACTGGAAATTGGCGGATTTCGAGATCGGCGAGATGCAGGAGGCCATCGACGATATCAAAAAATATTGTACCGATCGCCCCGAGGTCGCCTCGCTGCCCATGCTACAGCCCGCGCTGGACAGTGTCTCGCATGCGGTCTCGAGAGCTGATGGCGACGCGTTCAGGAATGGGTTCGTTTACCTGACAGCCACCTGCAATAACTGCCACCGCGCGACCAAACACGAGTTCAACGTAATACAGTTGCCGACCACGGTGCCTTTCAGCAATCAGGTGTTTGAAAAGCCGCGTTAATACTCCCGTCCCGACATGGAAAATGCCACTTCCCAAAATGGACCTGCACCGGCCACTCCGCCCGGAGATTTGGTGCGTCTTTTCATTCGGCTGGGGCTGACCGCATTCGGAGGACCGGCGGCGCATATCGCGCTCATGCAAAAAGAAGTTGTCGACAAGCGGCATTGGATGGATCACCAGCATTTTCTAGATCTGTTGGGCGCCACGAATCTGATCCCGGGTCCCAACAGCACCGAAATGGCCATCCATATCGGTCGCGAAAGAGGCGGAGGCAAGGGACTTCTCATCGCCGGCGCCTGTTTCATCCTTCCCGCGGTGGTGATCACGGGCGTCATCGCCTGGTTGTATCAACGATATGGTCGTCTGCCCCAGGTGGCTGATCTTATCTATGGCATCAAACCTGCCGTCATCGCCGTCATCGCAGGGGCGGTATATCCATTGGCTCGTCGGGCGTTGAAGAATATCCAGCTATGGTTATTGCTTGTGGCGGCATTTGCCGCGGGGTTGTGGTGGAGCGAAGGCGAGATCGCCATCCTGTTCGGCGCGGGTGTCGTCTATTCGATGTGGAGAATGGCGCTGCGTCCGCGGGGGATCTGAGGGTTATCGTTCCCTGGCTGTTTCTACAGACACCGGTACTAACGTCGTCCAATATTCGCATATTTTTTTCCTTTCTAAAGATAGGAGCCATCCTTTATGGCAGCGGGTATGTACTTTTCGCCTTTTTGGACAGCGAGCTGGTGGCGAAAGGACTCCTGCCGCGACAGCAGTTGGTGGATGCTATTGCGGTCGGGCAATTCACGCCGGGTCCCGTCTTTTCCTCGGTGACCTTTATCGGGTGGCAGATGGGCGGACTTCGTGGAGCGGCGCTGGCGACACTGGCTGTTTTCCTGCCTTCATTCGTGTTTGTAGCGGCGTTGAATCCGCTGTTGCCGCTGATGCGCCGCTCGGCTTTCTTTTCTACCTTTCTCGACGGAGTGAATGTGGCCTCCATGGCGCTCATCGGCGTGGTGTGTATCCGATTCGGACACGACACGGTTACCGACTGGCGTACGATCCTGATCGCCATAGCGGGGTTTGTGGCCACCTTCGGATGGAGAAAGCTGAATAGCGCCTGGGTGATCTTCGGAGGCGCGATGTTGGGATGGGTGTTGCGGATGGCAAGCTAAAAACGAAATACCGTGTGCGGCGTCCCACCGAGGGTGTGCGCATGTTTACCGCCGCCGAACCGCCGCCCGAGTATTACCTTGAAGATGCTTTTATCGATGCCCCAGCCGAAGCCATAGCCGGCATTGAATTCCCATCGCGGGTCGAAATCCGCGTCCACGGCGATGAACAGCTGATGCTGTTGCTGGTCGATCGGATCGAACTTCCGGAACGGTCCGAGAGAGCCATAATATTCGATGCCGGGCGCCCAAACTTTGCCTATCTGATAGCTGAATTTAAAATCGGGAGCGAAACCGACTCCGCGACCTTTATCGGCGCCGGCAAAGGTCAGATCGACGACGGGATTCAGTGCCAGATACACCGGTCCCAGCTGTTTGTCGATGATCGGCCGGATCTCGAGCGTCCAGGTATCCGGGTCATAACCATCCTTGACGAACCCTCCTTCGAAAGAAACGCTGACGCCTACCGGCCAGTTCCAACTTACCGGCGCCATGACGCGCGGACGCAGATGGCTGCCGACATAATTGGTCCTTCCCATATCCCCTATACAGTTGAAAATGTAAAATCCCATCTCGAACCAGGGTGTAAAGCCATGCGTGATCTCGATGGTCTCGCGCAGCATATGGTTAGTGGATACGACACCATCCGCTCCGGGCGCACCTATAAAACTGTAATTACTGTGCAATTCCACCATTGTGGTATCCTTTCCTACCGTCGGCGAAGCATATACCTGGATCTCATAGTTGTCCTGGGCGTGGATGCCCCGGCCGGGGGCCAATAGCGCGATAAAAAAGACAGAGGCAAGGCAACGTTTGGTCATCTGTGGGAATCTGTTTAATTGGGCAACCTAGCTAAAAAAGCCGAACAAGATTTGATTTTTTTTCACCTCTTTTATGCAACCTTTAACATTTCGGATCATTATATGGCGATTGGGAAATTGTATTTTTTACGGACCGTAAAACCAAATTGCATGAAATTCCTGCCCGGGCTGCTGATCTTCCTGTATCTGGCGCCCCTATTTCTTTATGCGGGCGCCCCTCCGAATTCCCGCCAGTATGTTTCCGACTATGAGAATGTGATTGGCACCTCCATGGAGCTGAAAGTGTCCACTACTTCCCCGGCAGCAGCGGAGAAGGCCCAAAAAGCCGTAATGCATGAGATCGGCCGGTTATCGGCCATACTCAGCGCCTATAATAGGAACAGCGAATTCAGCCGGTGGGAGCGTACTGCCCATGTACCGGTCCGCGTGTCACCCGAGTTATTCGAAGTGTTGGGGCTTTTCGACCAGTGGCGTATCCGCACCGCGGGCGCCCTCGACGCTTCGGTCGAGGCGGTTACCAGGGTATGGAAGGAAGCTGCCGGACAGGGACGGCTGCCCGGTGCCGGTCAGTTGGCACAGGCGGTCGCCGAAGTGAAGCAGCGGCATTGGGAATTGGACAGTATCACGCATACGGCTACCCATCTTAGTAATACCCCCCTGATGCTCAACTCTTTTGCGAAGAATTATATCATCCGGCGCGCAGCCGATGCCGGAAGGGCCGCCGCTGGAGCGGATGCGATCGTCGTCAACATCGGCGGAGACCTCGTCGTAACGGGGAATGTCCCGGAGACCGTTGCGGTCAGCGATCCGAAGGCGGATGCGGAAAATGATGCGCCGGTCACGTTGCTTCGTATCAGCAATGCCGCCGTAGCCACCAGTGGTAATTATCGTCGCGGTGAGCTGATTGACGGTCACTGGAACTCGCATATCGTCGACCCAAGGACCGGAATACCGGCCGACGATCCGGACAACCAGTTGCAGTTGATCGCGCGGGGCGGAAATCTCGTCATAGTGATCCTGTCGTCGCAGGAATTCGATAAAATACTGGAATGATCCTCAAATGAAACATATCGTCTTTGCGATATTGCTGGCTGCCGCTGTAGCCACTGCGCCATCAATGTGGGCTCAAAATCAGTCCGTCCGCCTCACCGAAACCCAGTGGAAGGCGGTAGAAGGTATCTATCGCAATTGGCAGAATTCCGATATGAATTTACGATTTGAAGGACATGGCGATACGTTATTTGCCCAGCCGCTTTGGCTTCGCAACGATCATTATCAGCCGCTGGTACGAAAGGAGATGGCCCATACGCCCGAACAGCTTCGGCCCTTCGAGGGGCTATACCAGATGGAGGGACGGAATAGCCGGTTAGCCAGGCTTTCCGAACGCAACAACCGGCTTATCCTGCAGGAGATTGGGAATGGCGGCGAACTCTCGTTCGTCATACAGTCCGATTCGAGCTTTTACCTTACGGGCAATCCAGTCGGTACGTTGGACTTTTCGAAGGATGATTCCGGACATATCGTCGAAATGGTGTTCTTCAAACAACAATTTTGGGTGAAGATCAAAAAGGTCGCGCTGACCACAGCGACGATCCGGCAATACGAAGGGAAATTCCAATCCAGGGACGATCCCGACAATCAACTGCGATTGATCGCGCAGGACAGTAATCTCGTGGTCAAACAGGTTTGGGATGGAAAGGAGATCGTTCTCTCTCCCCTGACTGAAACGTTTTTCTATAACGAAGCCCAATCGTACCCCCTGGCGATCGTGCTCGGCGCGGACGGAAAGGTCAAATCGATCATGATCCTTTCGTCGCAGGAATTCGACAAAGTGCCGGAATGAACGAAAAGCAACTTATAGAATGGGCGCGCGTCAACCCCAGGGCCTTCGGTGAATTATACGACGTCTACTATCCCAAAATATTCGGCTATATCTACCGGATCACGGGTGATCATGCGCTGGCGGGCGATATCGCTTCGGAGACGTTTCTAAAGGCCTGGATCGCGATCGGCTCTTTTAAATGGAAGGGGATCTCCATCTCATCCTGGTTCTTTCGCATCGCCACCAATCAGCTCAACCAGTATTTCCGACGCCAACGCTATACCCCGCGCACGATGACCGATCTGGGCGTATTCGATATGGCCGCCTGGGACAACCGCCATGCGATCGCGGAGGACGACATTACCCAAAAGATCGACAGGTTCGAAGAGTTCGAGGCCGTCCGCCGGCTGTTGAAGCGATTGCCGTCGGACTATCAGCAGGTGATCGCACTCAGGTATTTCGAAGAACTGTCTATCCGGGACATCGCGCAGATCCTGAAGAAAAAGGAGGGGACGGTCAAATCGCTGTTGTCCCGGGGCCTCGACAAATTGAAAAAAATGATGGACGAATCCGCAACGAAGGGCCGTCCCTAGACATTATATCATTAAATCGTCTCTTATGACAGATGAAAAATTGGGCAATTATTTAAAAGAGATATCCAAACCCGAGGCGCCGCCCGCCAGGGGACAGGAAATGCTGAAGGTGACGCTGATGAATGCCCGGCGGTCTTCCGTCATCGGCGCGGTATTGATCATCCTCCCTGGAGGGCTGATCTTATTGTTCCTTTTACAGAATAGTCTGCATCTGGCGCCCGGTGTGACCCGATGGCTGGCAGGGGAGGGAACATTTTTGCCGCTGCCCGCACGGGCGATCGTCGCGTTTGTTTTCCTGGTGGGTTTTCCGGTGCTGGCAGTCATCCTGAATATGCTGGCAATCACCTGGTACAGGTACGATCGGGCACGGAAAGAGCTGACCGTCACGGTACGCATGCGGTGGATCAACGTTCTGATCATCATCGCGGGTAGCGCGCTGGCGTCTTTCTATGTCCTGCATTTGCTGGCAGATACTATAATGAACAAAGGATAATCTATGCATAACCGTTTTTCTACCGAAGTCAAAGAAACCATCTCATTCAGCGCGGAAGAAGCCCACCGGATGGGCAGCCCGGTTGTCAGCGCCGGGCATCTGTTGCTGGGGCTTGTCCGGCAGAGACATAACCGGGCAGTTACCCTATTGACGGACGATCTTCACATACCGCTGTCCGCACTGGTCGTGGCGATAGAAGAAACCTTACCACCCGGAGTGGAGGGCGGAAAAGCCGGGTCCTGGCGGCTACCGTTGGACCGGGGGGCGGAAAGGGCCATCCGGGCGAGCGTGGCGGAAGCTAAAAGGTCGGGTAGCCGGACGGTGGATGCGGAACATCTGCTGTCTTCCTTGTTCAATGACCGGGATACCCACTTGTTTGCGATATTGGGCAGATGGGGTATTCAGCGGTTGCCGCCGGGGGCGGGCGGGCAATAACTTATGGATTTTTGTCAAAAAGGGCATCCGTTAGCGTAACTTTCGCCCGCCTTCGCTCGTCGAAGGTTTGGAAAAACGTTCCGGCATGCTAAAAAACTACCTCAAGGTCGCTCTTCGCAACCTATGGAAAAGCAAAGGCTTTACCGCTATCAATATCATCGGTCTCGCCTCCGGTATCGGCGTTTGTCTACTTATCGTCCTCTACGTGACCGACGAGCTCAGCTATGACCGGTTCAACACCAATGCCAGCCGAATTTACCGTCTCGATGCCGACATCTATTTCAACAACACCCTGTTCGATGCGGTGGTATCCCCTAAGCCCCTGGCCTCGACGCTCAAAAAAGACTATCCACAGGTCGAAGAGATGGTAAGGATCGGCAGCGTCAGGGATGTGCTGGTCAAAAAAGGGAACAACTGGATACAGGACCATCATTATGCGTATGCCGACTCCACCCTGTTCCGGGTATTCACGATCCCTATGATATCGGGCAATCCCCAGACCGCGCTCAACGATCCCCATTCCATCGTCATCGACGAAAGCGCCGCCCGGCGTTATTTCAACAGCACCGATGTGCTTGGTAAGACATTGGAGCTGGAAGACCATAATCTTTGCAAGATCACGGGTGTGATCAGGGACATGCCGCGTCAGTCGCATTTTCATCTCAGCTTCATCCAACCGATCAGCCACTCCTGGCAAGGCGATAACATCGACTGGCTGAGCAACAACTGGTACAGCTATATCCTCGTAAGACCGGGCATCACCAGGGACGTCATGCAGAGCCGTGTGGATGCGGTCACCAATAACTATCTCGGCAAACAGCTGCAGGATCTTCTCCATACCTCGTTAGGGGAATTGGCGCACTCGGGGAATTATTTCAAATACAAGCTCATGCCCCTGACCGACATCCATCTGCATTCCAACAAATCCTACGAGATGGAGGCCAATGGGAATATCGCCTATGTATATGTGTTCTCGTTCATCGCCATACTCATATTGGTGATCGCCTGCGTCAATTTCATGAATCTCAGCAC
>DASYSV010000598.1:0-4891 GCA_036010185.1 Puia sp. | reverse complement strand
AAATGAAAAACGACGATCAGACCGCCGACCGTGAATATCAGCGCAAAAAGCGCCGGCACGACCAGCGATGTCCAGCTGCTATAGGTGACGAGCAGGATCTTTTCTCCTTTCTGAAGCGGGGTCCGCATAGTCTTTGATTTCTTTTAGTCGAGTTTCAGGACTGCTAAGAAGGCTTCCTGGGGCACTTCCACATTCCCGATCTGCCGCATCCGCTTCTTCCCCTCCTTCTGTTTCTCCAGCAGCTTGCGCTTCCGGCTGATATCGCCGCCATAACATTTGGCGGTAACGTCTTTCCGGAGGGCGCTGATCGTTTCCCGGGCAATGACCTTGGCGCCGATAGCCGCCTGGATGGCGATCTGGAATTGCTGACGCGGCAACAGTTCCTTGAGCTTCTCGCAAAGTTTGCGCCCGAAATCCGTGCTCCTGCTCCGGTGGATCAGCGCGCTCAGCGCATCTACCTTATCCCCATTCAACAAAATATCCATTTTAACGATATCGCTCTCGCGTTTATCGAGGGGATGATAATCGAAGGAAGCATATCCGCGCGTCTGACTCTTCAGCTTATCATAAAAATCAAAAACGATCTCGGTCAGGGGCATTTCGAAGATCAGCTCTACCCGTGTAGTGGTCAGATAGGACTGGTTGATAAGAATGCCTCTTTTCCCCAGACACAGCGTCATGATATTCCCGATATACTCGGGTTTGGTGATGATCTGAGCCCGGATAAAGGGTTCCTGGATGGTCTCGATCCGTACCGGATCGGGCATTTCAGCCGGGTTATTGACGATGATGACCTCCGATTTGGTCGTGGTGGCTATAAAGCTGACGTTGGGAACGGTGGTGATCACCGTCTGATTGAATTCGCGTTCGAGCCTTTCCTGGATGATCTCCATGTGAAGCATTCCCAGGAAACCGCAACGGAAACCGAAACCAAGCGCCTGCGAGGTCTCCAGCTCATAGGTCAGCGAGGCGTCGTTCAGCTGGAGCTTGTCCATGCAATCGCGCAGCTCTTCGAAATCATCTGTATTTACCGGGAAGATGCCGGCGAATACCATGGGCTTGACCTCCTCGAACCCGTGGATCATATCCGGATGAGGATTGTTGGCCAACGTGATCGTATCCCCCACTTTCACTTCTTTGGCATTTTTGATGCCGGTGATGATGTATCCGACATCGCCCGTTCCCACCTCCGCCCGTGGGTCCAGTGTTAGCTTCAGGACGCCAACCTCATCGGCCCCATAAGTGAGACCCGTCGAGATCAATTGAACGTTATCGCCTTTTTTGATACTGCCGTTCAGGATACGGTAGTATACGATGATTCCGCGAAAGGAATTGAACACGCTGTCGAAGATCAGCGCCTGCAAAGGCGCGTCCGGATCACCCGCGGGAGGGGGTATACGCGCCACAATGGAGTCAAGGATCTCGGCCACACCGACTCCCGTACGCGCGCTCGCCAGAAGGATCTCTTCCGGTTTGCAGCCGATGAGCTCGATGATCTGGTCCTTCACCTCTTCGACCATTGCTCCGTCCATGTCGATCTTATTGATCACCGGGATGATCTCCAGATCGTTCTCGATGGCGAGATAAAGATTGGAAATGGTTTGAGCCTGAATGCCCTGTGTGGCATCGACCAGTAACAACGCCCCCTCACAAGCGGCCAGCGCCCGACTTACCTCGTAGCTGAAATCTACGTGTCCCGGAGTGTCGATAAGGTTCAGAATATATTTCTCCCCTTTATGGGTATAGTTGATCTGGATCGCATGGCTCTTGATCGTAATGCCTTTCTCCCGTTCGAGGTCCATATCGTCCAATACCTGGGCCTGCATGTCCCTTTCGGAGATCGTGCCCGTCATTTCGAGCAAACGGTCCGCCAGGGTGCTTTTTCCGTGGTCGATATGGGCGATAATGCAAAAATTCCGTATATTTTTCATTCGCTGCAAATCTACGTATTTTCACACACTATGAAGGGGTTGTTCATCTGCTTTATCGTCCTGCAAATCGGGCTTGATCTGGCTCATTCGGTGACATTTTTCCCTTTTACGCATTACGGTATGTTTTCCGCCGTCGAGCCCCGCCCGGACAGCGTTCTGGTCTACAAAATCGTCGCGGATGGAAGGCGTTTGCAACCTGCCGATTTCACCATCTACCGATGGGATATGGTCCAGACGCCGCTGGAGGCCTATGACAAACAAACCGCGACACACGATTACGCCTTCGACAAGGACCGGCTGCAGCAGGGCATGCGGTGGGCAGGTGCGGGTTCACTGTATAGCGCCTTGAAAACCAATTTAGATAACACCGGTGATTTCCCGTCCTGGTATAAATCCTATCTCGGCGGCCTGCTGGGTCATCGGATCGGAAGTCTCCGTGTTGAAAAGGCCTGGTATCGCTGGCAGGATGGCAGGCTCCTCCCGATCGGAAAAGAATCCTGGATAAATCTATAGCCGGCGATCATGCAGTATTCCCGCGATAAAAACCTCTTACTGACCGTCTTTTTCCTGTTTTGGCTGCCGGTCGTGCTTTTTTTCGCCCTCGATCACCGGCTTTTGTCGCAGGTACGACCGGCACTCTTCTGGTTTAATCGCGATCTGGCCGAACTGACCCTGATCGGCATCGGTCTGCCACGCTGGATGATCGACCACCCGGCCAGTTTTGCCGCCATGGACGGGCTGGCGGTCCTTCTCCCGATAATCCTCCTGCGAAGCGCCATCCGAAACAAGCGTTTTTCATCTGCGCTGGGCTGGATCTTTACCGTTTTCCTCGTCCTTTATATCCTGCTGGCCGATATCTTCTGGCAGGTGCATCTCGAGCCGTTTGTCATCTACTGGCTGCTCTCGCTGGCCTTTCTGACCAACAGCGAGCGGCGTTTCTACGGCATCCTCCGGATATGCCGGTATTATTTCCTCTACATCTTCGTCTCTGCCGCAATATGGAAAATTGCACGCGGCGCGGTTTTCAACGGACAGGAAATGAGCGATATCCTATTGCGACATCAGGGCTATCTGTTGGCCGGGGACTGCGATACATGGACCTGCCGGTTCTGCAGCTGGCTGATCGATCATCCCGGGCCAGCACAAACGCTGTATATCGCGGCTGCGGTCCTGGAAGCCTTTTTCCTCATCGGTTTTTTCACAAGAAGATATGATCGTTTGCTGATAGCGCTGGCCGTCCTCTTCGTCGTGGCCGACCTGGTTGTCATGCGCATTCCCTACTGGACACTATTGGTCGGGACGGTCACTCTTTGGATCGGGTCCGATGTCCGCCGGCCGGCTATCGTCATCTATGAAACTACTCATCATGAGAACCTGCCCGCCCTGCTCGATCTCTGCGAGACCCGTTTCCCGCGCGTGATCGTTTTTCTGAAGGAATCTTCCTGGCAAAACCTCTCCGGCGGGCAGAGCCCCTCCGATCGCTGGCCCCGAACGGAGTTCATCCGGCAACCCGCGGGATCGCGCAACCGGCCTTTTATCCGCAGCCTGTTTTCCTTCATTCGCCGCCACCACTGCAGCCATCTCCATCTGAGCACGCTCGACAATAATTTACTTGTCTTCGCTCTTCGGATAGCCATGGCCGGAAATGTGCACATCAGTCTGACCGTGCATGAAGTGAATGCCTGGTTCCGGGATTCCTTCCGGTCGGTGCGCAAACTCTCCGAATCGCTGGCCAAACGATTTCTTCGACGCAGGGTACGGCACTATACCGTGTTCCTTCCGGCAATAGCGGATCATTTCCGCCAGCGGATGCCCGATGCCGTGACTGTATTCATCCCTTCGCGTTTTTATATGGGACCGTCGCCTCGCGGCGCTGCCTTGCCTTTGACCATCGTCGTCCCCGGTTCTGTCGAGGCTAACCGGAGGGATTATGAGTCGGTTGCTGCATTTTTCGAGACCTGGCGCCCTGCCCGCCCGGTACGCCTGATCCTGCTGGGCGACAGCGATTCCCCCTATGGCTCCGCCATCGTCGCCCGGTTTGCGCGGCTGGAGTCATCCGAATTCCTGTTCACCAGCTACAAAGGCTATATCCCCGAAAGACTATATGAGCAGAAGTTGCGCGAGGCCGACCTCATCTGGAGCCCGTTGCGGGTGCATAAGACCGGTGGCCACGACGAACCGGAGACCTATGGTCTGACCACCGCCAGCGGTCTTACCGCCGATCTGCTGCTGAACAATATCCCTGCACTGGTGCCGGCTGAATTCGGTCTCCCGGAACCTTTTCGCAAGGCATTACTACCCTATTCTTCCATGGAAGATATCGCGCGCCTCATCGACATCGGCCGCCAGGCGGGTCTTCGCGGCGACATCGACAAGGCCTTTGTCTTCTTCAGAAAAGAAAATTTCTTCGATGCTTTCGACCGGCTAACGTCTCCCGACTATCCAGGACAAAAAGGGTGAGCAGATGCCATACTGCCGGTAGACGATGACAGCCAGCAATATATTGTATCCCGCGCTGCTGATCAGGATGGCAAGCGCGCCGCCGGTAATGCCGCTAACGGGTATCAATAACCGGCTGACGAGCACCAGCAGTCCCACATAGACCAGCAGGCAGATGGCGGACGAACGCTCTTTTCCCTGCATCATGAGAATGGTATTGGTCGGGCCGAACAGCGAGAAAAGGAATTGTGCCAGACTGATATATACCAGCGCCGTATATCCCGCGGCGAAAGCCGGACCGAACAGCCGCAATAAGAAGGGACCAGCCAGCAGATCCACCCCGAGCAGCGGCACCGCCAGCAGGGCCATCAGCCGGTTGCTTTCCCTGAACAGACTCCTGGTATAACCCACTTCCTCTTGCGAATGACGGGCGAACAGCTGCGGCAAAACGGTATGCATCAGGAAAAAAGGGAAGATGAGCAGATCGGCGAATTTTTGGGAGATATTGAAGATCCCGACGT
>DASYSV010000594.1:0-5984 GCA_036010185.1 Puia sp. | reverse complement strand
CCCAATCCTTCGATCGCCGATGTAACGGTGATGGGAGGGGTGATGATGCCATCCGCCAGTAACGTGCCGGCGCCGATGATGGCAGGGTATACCAGGCGTCTTCCATACCGGCGGATCAGCGAATACAATGAAAAGACACCTCCCTCTCCGTGGTTATCCGCCTGTAGCGTGATTACCACATATTTGAAAGTCGTTTGCAGCGTCAGCGTCCAGAAGATGCAGGAGATAGAGCCGAATACCAGGGATTTGTCGATCGGTCCTCCCTCGTTGAGTATCGTCTGCAGCGTATACAGCGGAGAAGTGCCGATATCTCCATAAATGATGCCCAGCGCCACGATGACACCCGCGGCAGACGCCCGTTTGAGATTGGTATCCATACCGGTAGACTCACCCAAAATCGGGCCACCGCCACCCTGCGTCATCCGCAGGCGTCAAACGCACGGCAATCGCTTCGGCATCGGAGTTGCCCAATGCACGTCCATCCCGCGGCGCCGGGCACACGTTTAGACCTTGCCGGAGGATGTTATCCGGGTCAGCTGAGCGAGCGTAAAGGCGCCTACAGCCATCACCAGGTCGCGCACGGCCACGTCGAAATAATGTGTCCCGATCAGCAATGACAGGGCGATCAGTATCAGCCATATCATAACGATATAGGCCCCGAGGAGGGTCCTCGCAAAAACGATGATCCCGGCAATGATCTCGATCACACCGACTATCTTCATGAAGGTCATCGCCTCCATCGGAACCATCGATTTATTAGTGCCAAGGTAGTCGGACCAATTGCACAGCAGATTGGTGAATTTGTCGAGCCCTGCCACGATAGGCACGATACCATAAGTGAATCTTAATACGCCTTGTAGTTGTTTTACGGTAGCCATAAAATGAGTAATTTGTTTACCATTAGATCAATGAGTCCTGATTGCGTTACAAAAAATACTATGCAATTTTCTTGCGAGATTTGTGACCTTTACGGCCTTCGTTCATCCAATCTTAGCTTATGATCTACCAGGAACCCGTTCAAATGCGACAGATACCGGATAGCGCATTAATAGACAATGTTTTATCCGGAGATAAACCGGCGTTCGAGCACCTGATCCGCCGATATAATCAGCGTTTGTTCCGGATCGGGATGTCGATGCTTGGCAACGAGTCCGATTCGGAGGACGCCATGCAGTCGTCCTATATCAATGCCTGGCTGCATCTCGCTCAGTTCAGACGCGACGCTTCTTTCGGTACCTGGCTGACGAGGATCATGCTGAACCAATGTCTTGAGCAACAGCGAAAGAACAGGCTGATCAAAACCACGATCGTACAATCGGATAATGTCATGAATACGAGAACACCGGGCAGCGAGCTGGCAAACAAAGAGCTTTCTTCCCTATTGGAAAACGCCATGAGCCGCCTGCCGGAAAAATACCGGCTCGTGTTTGTGATGAGAGAAGTAGAGGATCTGTCCGTGAAGGAAACTTCGGAGGTCCTCGATATCGGCGTCTCCAATGTCAAGACGCGTCTCAACCGCGCCAAGGCGATGCTGCGCGAAGATCTGAAAGGATATATGAGGGAGAATGTTTATGCCTTCGATTTGAAACGATGCGATCGTATCGTGGCCGGAGTCTTCGCGGCCATCGCCGGTCTGCCGTAGCTCGCCCTATTTCGCATCTTTGAGCGGATATCCATGCTCGATCCAGTCGACGCGGATATTATGTGGGATATCCAGCAGCCGCGGATGCGTAAAATGCATCGAGAGCAGCAGGTTGAAGGCAGGCCGAACGTTCGGACAGTTCTTAAAGGGACAGCAACCACAGTAAATGATCACCTCCTTGTTGCGGTCGACCCCGGAAAGCAATATCTTCAATTTTTCGAGACCCGCGGTCTCATGCGCCGCGCCTGTTTCGACGGAGCCTTTGATGAGCCCTGCGGGACCCACGCAGATGACCAGCGGATCCGAATTGTTATTGATTTTGGCGGCAAGCTCGGAAGGAGGCATGAGTTGATCCGCCGACCAGGGATCGGTCTGTCGACCCCTGACGATCAAGGTACCCAAAAGGATGAAGACGGCGCAACCGGTAAGATAAAGTTTGCGTTTCATTTTGTAGTTCTATTGGTCCTTGCTAAATTAAGATTATCGGACGAAATAGCGCAACAATGGAGCATATAAAGAAGATTTTATCTATTACCCCGGTTTCCCATGACGTCCGGTGCATCCGGATCGAAAAGCCAGACCAATATTCATTCATGCCCGGTCAGGCTACGGATGTGGCCCTTGACAAAGATGGCTGGCGCGAGGAGAAACGACCCTTTACATTCACCAGCCTCAACAGCGACCCTTACCTGGAATTCACCATCAAATCCTACACCGACCATGACGGGGTGACAAAGCAGATAGGTATGCTGGAGCCGGGGGACCATCTGATCATCGATGAGCCTTGGGGCGCCATTCACTATAAAGGAGAAGGGTATTTCATAGCGGGCGGAGCGGGCATTACCCCCTTCATGGCCATCTTCCGCCAGCTGCATCAGGTGGGACTCATCGGCAAGAGCAAACTCTTTTTTTCCAATAAGACGGCCGCCGACATCATTTACAGAACGGAATTGCTGAAGATATTCGGCGGCAACGCCTTTTTTGTGCTGACCCAAAAAGGGGAGGAGGCCTACGCCCGGGATTTTATCGATCGCGCCTTTTTGCAATCGCATGTTAACCAGATGAACAAATACTTTTACGTTTGCGGACCGGATGCCATGGTAAAGGGACTCAACAAGATACTGGAAGGACTGGGTGCCAATCCGCAATCTGTCGTTTTTGAAAAATGAGCACTTCCACCCATACGCTGATCATCGGTGCCAGCGTGGCGGGTCTCGCTACTGCCGCCGCCCTGGGGCGGCGGCAAATACCTTATTGCATTCTCGAAAGACATGGCGATATAGCCGCACCCTGGCGGAGCCATTATCACCGGCTGCATTTACATACTCCTAAATCCATCTCCCATTTACCCTTTAAAGAGTTCGGTAAGAATATACCCCGTTATCCCTCGCGAAAGCAGGTGGTCGATTATCTCGACGAGTACCGGGGCGCCTTCGGGATCGAACCGCTGTTCGATACGGAGGCTAGAAAGATTAGATGGGAGGGCGGCCAGTGGATCACGGAGACGGATAAGGGCATTTTTCGAAGCGTAAACCTGGTCATTGCCACCGGCGTGTATGACAAACCCCGGTCCATCGATTGCACGGGCATCGACACCTTCCCCGGGCCGGTACTCCATAGCGGCGATTATGTGACAGGTAAAACCTTCAGCGGCCGCAAGGTGCTGGTCATCGGCTTCGGCAATTCGGCCTGCGAGATCGCGATCGATCTGTATGAACAGGGCGCAATACCTTCATTGTCGGTACGCTCACCGGTCAACGTCGTGCCAAGAGACGTGTTCGGTATTCCGATACTGCGTCTGAGCTATTTCCTGGACGCGTTGCCACCGCGAATAGCCGACCGCCTCAGCGGGCCATTGATGCGATGGCTCATCGGTGATATAACCCGTCTGGGTCTTCAGCGGAAATCGTATGGACCGCTGGAAGAAATCCGGCGCGACGGCCATCCCCCGGTGTTGGATATCGGAACGGTCCGGCATATCCGCGAGGGCCATATCAAAGTCTATGGCGGGATCGATCATATCGATGGGCCGACAGTGTATTTCAGCGATTGGAAACAGGGGGCCTTCGACGCTATCGTGGGCGCGATCGGCTACGATTCCGGCTATGCGCGACTGTTAGACGTTGACGAGACCCGTCTCGTCGACGCAAGACTGCCGATCCCCCGGCAGAAATATTTTGGCGTGGATGGATTGTATTTTTGCGGTACCCGGGTCAGCCCTACGGGTCAGATACGCTCGATATGCTCGGATGCGCAAAAGATCGCGAAGCACATTAGCCTCACTTCTTCCATCCCATGAACTTATCCGCCCATTGGATAAAATATTTGATATTAGGCGCATCCGTATGACCACCGTCATGCTGCCGCCAGGCAAGCTCCCCATCGAGCAGACCGGTATTGACGGGCGGCATTTTTTCGGTGTGATAGTCATTGGAGACGCCCAGATCCTTTGCGCCTAGCAGCTTATAGACCACTCCCGCGGCGACGGTGGCCATATAGCTGCCCTGGTGATCCAGCCAGTTGGCGTCGCCCTGTGACGGAAGGCCATAGCTGACGAAACAAAGTCGCGGAGCGCACAGCGCGATCAGCTCATGCGAGTCGACGGGAAGATCGTTAGCGGTCTTCGCCCCAAAGACGGCATCGGAAGCCCCGTATTTCATGAAATTACCGGCCATCCAATAGTATTCGCCGCCGGTGAGACTTTCTACAGCCTCTCCGAAATTGCGCCGGTTGAGCTTCGCCCCGCCTTCCCCCGACGATCCGATGAGACCCATATAAAATCGGGGTTCGAATGCCAGCGTCACGAGGGCCGCTTTCCCATAACGCGATACGCCCTCGATGCCTACATGCTTGCTGTCGACCTCCGGCTCGTTGGCTTCAAGGTAATCCAGCGCTCTGGCTGCTCCCCACGCCCACGCACGCAACGCGCCCCAGTCTTCGGGTTTCCGTGGTTGCCCATGATTGCAGAGCCCGATGATGCCCCTGGTCAAACCGGCGCCGTTGTCAGCTTGTATGCTGTTCGGGTCGATCAGGATATATCCCCATCCGTTGGCGATCAGCTGTTGGGTGGTAGGAGGGTCACCTGCAGGCCGGGGTCCTCCGAAACCGGGGGGTCCCTGCGTGGCTATCGGGTTATAAGCGGGGTATTTTTCAAATATTTCCTTGAACTCGGGATGTTCCTTTACGAGTAATTCCTTGATAGCTTCGTTGATCTTTTCCACGTCATCCGCCGGAGGTTGCGCGGGTGCGGGAAGAACGCTCTGCCCGAACATCATCAGCAATGGAACGGGACCCTTCGCGTTTGCCGGCACCACGAGGGTCGCTTTGATATTGACGTCGATGAGCGGATATTCGGAATTGTCGACATGTCCGATCAGCTGTTTGGCGATCACCGGCATGAAAAATCCGACGAACTCATGATCCGTCACCCTGACGGTCCAGGTAACCTTCGGTACATGCGCCGGTACCCTGCCATATACCTCCCGCTCGAAGTCCTCCACGATCTCGGGCCGGCGTTGTTTCCACCACTCATCGGGCGTGGTGACTTTTTTGCCGTTGTTGAGGGTCAGGATATCGGGGAGATTGGGATATGGATTGGCGAGTGCCGGGTCGTAATTGGCATGATTCGGCGCTTTTTCGTCTCCGCTGGGGCCGGGACGTAGCGTTTTTATTCCCAGCTGTTTCATCATGTTGTCATGATCCTGCTGCGCAGTGAAGTTGACGGGCGCGCTATATTGGCCCGTGGACGCCTGCTGCGCCACGGCAGGTACAGCGATAGTAAGCAAGACAATGAATAAATTATTCTTTTTCATACGCGAAATTATTCTTGATCCGTTCCGAACGGCGATGCGGGTAATCCTTCTTTGTTGTATAAATTGGCGAACACAGGATTGTCGGCCCAGGCATACCGGACATACTTCGGCTCCCGTATCTCATCGCTGGAGACGACGACGTGGTCGCCTTCGATCCGCGCGTCCGCCCATACGAATTTCTTATCCGCACCCGCGATGGCGAACCCATGCAACGGGCCTCCGCCTTTGGCCATCAGACCGCTGCCGGTATGATCGAAGTTCAGCACGATACTATCGCCCGCGATCGATCCGCTCCGGTAAATAGGACCTGAATAGACCACATCCTTGTCTCCATAAGCCAGGTGCTCCGCCGCAAGCGCCAGCCTGTCGCCCACGTCCTTTTTGTCGAGTGGATGAATGTCGTTCCACTCCCCGGCATCGATCGCGACGGCCATCGCCGTATTCGGCACCGACAGCGCCAGCAGCTGTCCCTCGCGCAATTCCGCCCACTGACTCTCCGATGGCGAGTATTGCACTTCCATGAAATTCGG
>DASYSV010000542.1:0-4581 GCA_036010185.1 Puia sp. | reverse complement strand
GGGGAAGGGGCGCAAAAGGAGGGGGATTCGGGGAATGATTGGGGGGCGGAAGGGGAAGGGGCGCAAAAGGAGGGGGATTCCTCCGGCAACTTGCGTTGGGGCGGAATCATGTTAATGGTACAATATTGTGAGTAAAAGCCCGTTATACGTAGATGGCCGAAAGGCCACGGCCCGTTGGCCGAAGGCCCGACATAAAGTCCCTAAATCTAATGATCCGATCGAGAAAATGCCTTAACTGTTGGCTTATGTTGAAAAGAATGAGGGGTAGGTTATTGTACTGCTCTCTACTGTTGGCCGGATCCCTGGTTCACCCGACTGCATCTGCACAGTTTACCGAATATTCCAATGAATTCCTGAACATCGGTGCGGGGGCGCGTGGGTTGGGCATGGCCAGTGCCCAGGTGGCTTCGGTGTCGGATGCCACGGCCGGTTACTGGAACCCGGCGGCGTTAGCGGGTATCCGTGGTAATCCCCAGCTGAGCCTGATGCATGCTGAATATTATGCCGGCATCGGCAAGTATGATTTTGCGGCGCTGGCGTTGCCGTTGAAGGATAATAAGCGGACGCTGGGGTTGACGTTATTGCGTTTTGCCGTGGACGATATTCCCAATACGATATTCCTGGTGCAGCCGGACGGAACGGTCAATTTCGCCAATATCACGACCTTCTCGTCGGCGGATTATGCTTTTATCGTTTCGCTTGCGCAGCAGTCGAAAATGGTCGGAGACAAGAAGATCGATTTCGGCGTCAATGCCAAGATCATCCATCGGACGGCAGGAGATATCGCGACGGCCTGGGGTTTCGGGTTCGATGCGGCCATGCAGATGCAGGGGCGGCGGTGGAAGTTGGGTGTCGTCGCAAAGGATGTGACGACTACTTTCAATGCCTGGTCCTACAGTCTGAACGAAGCCATGCGCGAGGTATTCTATGAGACGCAAAATGAGATACCCGGAAAATCGATCGAATTGACCGCTCCCCAGCTGTTGGTGGGCGGGTCTTATAATTTCCGGCTGGGGAAAAAGCTGAATCTCCTGGCCGAGGGTGACCTGGACGTGACCTTCGACGGCCGCCGGAATACGGTGGTCAGCACGAAACCGGTGAGCATCGATCCGCGGGTTGGGTTGGAACTGTCCTACAAGGATGTGTTCTTTGTGCGGGGAGGGATCAACAATTTCCAGCGGGTGCTGGACGACCGCGACACGCTGAATCAAAAAAAGATCTGGATCTATCAGCCCAGTGTAGGCGCGGGGTTCAAAGTAGGAGACGTGCAGATCGATTATGCCTTCGTCAACCTGGCCAATCAGTCATATCCATTGTATACACATGTATTTTCGTTGAGGGTGGATCTGAAGAGCAAGGAGGAGAAAAAGAAACAGAGGAGATGAGGTACCCGAGCTGGCCGAATGCCCGCTGAAAACCTAAGCGTATGAAAAAAATTTACACGATCGTAATCTTGTTGTCGGCGCTGCGGCTTGCGGCTCAGCCGTACAATAATGAATGGATCGATTACTCCAAGACCTACTATAAGTTCAAGGTCGGCGCTACGGGGCTTTATCGTATCCCGCAGTCGGTGCTGGCTGCTGCGGGAATGGGCGCTGTGCCGGTGCAAAACTTCCAGCTTTTCCGGAATGGTCAGGAGGTTCCTGTCTATACGAGCGTATCGAGCGGCGTGCTGGGTGCATCGGACTTTATCGAATTCTGGGGCGTGATGAATGACGGCGCGCCGGATGCGCCGTTGTACCGCAGTCCTTCGTATCAGCATACGACTCATTGGAGCCTGGAAACGGATACGGCAGTTTATTTTTTGACGGTGAACCCGACGGGAAGCACCTTCCATTTCAGCGATGTCGCCAATAACGTTGCAGGCAGTCCGCTGACGCCGGAGCCTTTCTTTATGTATTCGACGGGCAGCTATTTCAAGAATGGCGGCGTCAACCCCGGGTTTGCACAGGTGGTCGGAGAATACATCTATTCTTCCTCTTACGATATCGGGGAGTTCTGGGCTTCTCCGGCGATACCGCCCGGCACTCCTTTAACGGACACCAGGAACAATCTTTTCGTCTATCCCGGCGGGCCTAATGCCAGCATAAAATTCGGTATGGTAGGCGCGGCGGACAATGCGCGTACGGTACAGCTGACGGTAAATGGGAGTGTGGTGGAGGATACGACCATGAACAGCTTTTACGACGTGCAGGCCACCAAGCCCGTGCCGCTCAGCCTTATCAGCGGCAATACGGCAACGATCAATTATATCAACAACTCGACGGTCACGACGGACCGGATGGTAGCCTCCTTTTATGAGCTGTCGTATCCGCGGCAATTCAATTTTGGCGGTCAGGATAATTTTGCGTTCCAGCTGCCGGCGCGTACCGCGGGTTATCTGCTCAATATCGCCAATTTCGGGATAGTGGCAGGTGCTACACCGGTATTATATGACCTTACGAACGGGTTGCGGTATACCGGAGTGGTCAGCGGAACGACGGTCAGTTTTGCGTTGAATGGTTCGACAGCCACGTATAATCTCGTGCTGGTGAATGAAGATCCGTCCACGGTGCATGCCGTTTCGACGCTGACGCAGAAGACCTTTCAAAATTTTGCCAACTCGTCGGTGCAGGGCAATTACCTGATCATCACCAACCCCTTGCTTTACAATGACGGTACCAACGACGGGATCAATCCGGTCAACGACTATAAAACGTATCGGAGCAGTCCGGCCGGCGGCAGCTGGGATGTGCAGATCTACGATATCAATGAGCTGGTCGATCAATTCGGGTTTGGCATCAAGAAACACCCGGATGCGGTGCAGAATTTCATTAGGTGGGCGCGGGCGAAGTTCACGGTTAAGCCGCAGTTCATCTTTATCATCGGGCATGGCATGTGTTATAACGATTATAATGCCGCCAGTGAGGTGAATCATGACCCTAATGCCGATCTGCTGGACCTGGTACCTACCTTCGGATATCCGGCATCCGACAACAAATTGAGCGCAAATGACGGGGCTGGTGCTACGCCGCTGACGCCGATCGGCCGGCTTTCTGTCGTGTCGGGCGCGGAGATAGAGACCTATCTTACCAAAGTGAAGGAATACGAGAACCTGCAGGTTTCTGCGCCCAACACGATCGACGGCAGGTTGTGGATGAAGAATGGGGTACATCTTACGGGTGTCAGTGAACCATATCTCGGTACGATCCTGTGTAACTATATGAATTATTACGGCTCACTGATCAGCGACACGCTAATGGGAGCCACCATCAGTACCTTTTGCGACGGGAATGCCACCGCGGTGACGCAGATACCCTCCACGCTTCTGGCCGATCTGTTCTCGACCGGTATCACCGAGCTCTGTTATTTCGGTCACTCGGCCAATGATGTGCTGGCCTATAACCTTAACGAACCAACCGATTATAACAACACGGGAGGAAAATACCCGGTGTTCTATATCAACGGTTGCGACGCCGGCGACTTTTTCGTCTATGACGTTTCACGGCTGACGTCGTCCAAGACGCTGTCCGAGGATTGGCTGCTGTCCAAGGAGAGAGGCGCGATTGCGTTTGTGGCCAGCACGCACCTGGGGATCGTCAACTATCTCAATATCATGTTGAGCGGACTGTTCCAGGACATGACCACGATCGATTACGGTAAACCTATCGGTATCATCGAAAAGGATGCGTTGAACTACCTGACGACTGCCGCCCCGGGGGATTTTTTCGCCCGTCTGCATGCCGAAGAGATGACGATGCACGGGGACCCGGTGCTCAAGCTGAACCAGGGGCCGACCGATTATGATATCGAGGCCTCGCAGGTGGTGATCAATCCGAGCTTCGTGTCGATAAGCAACAGCACGTTCGAGGTGAAGGCGCGATTTTATAACCTGGGTAAGGCAGTATCGGATTCCGTCGGGGTGCTGGTGACACGCACTTACCCGAACGGCAACATCATAACGCTGCTGAGCAAGAAGATCAGGGGTATCCGGTATTCCGATTCCATCGATATCTCCGTGCCGATAGTCGGCATCCGGGATAAGGGAGATAACAAGATAACGGTTACGATCGATCCGGGGAATGTCATCCCGGAAGCGACCTATGCCAACAATACCGTTACCACGGACGTCTTCATCTACCAGGACGAAGCCAATCCGGTGTATCCTTACAATTATGCCATCATCAATACGCCGACTTCGAAACTGTATGCTTCGACGGCCAATCCGCTGGCGCCAAGCGAGCAATATGTGATGGATATCGACACCACCCAAAATTTCAATTCGCCGTTGAAAGTGGAGAAGGTGGTTACCTCGGTGGGCGGCGTGCTGGAATTCGACCCGGGCATCAGCTATATGGACAGTGTGGTCTATTACTGGAGGGTCGGTACGGTGCCGACCGGTGGAGGTGCACCTACTTACAACTTTTCTTCTTTTACCTATATCGATCCCGCGCATAGCGGGGTAGGGTATAACCAGTCCCATTATTTTCAACATCTCGGGTCCACCGGCACTAACTTAAGGATAATGCCTACGCGTCTATGGGCATTCGATTCGATCAATCATGATATTTACCAGCGTAATGCCGTCTTCCCTATTGCGGG
>DASYSV010000540.1:0-10601 GCA_036010185.1 Puia sp. | reverse complement strand
CATAATTCGTATTTTAGCTGCATGAACTATCAACGCGTTACCCCGGCGTATGCCTTGCTGCTTGCCGTTCTCTTTTGCACACCGGCTTTCGCCACGCAGGTCCTGCCCGATACCACGATCATCCAAAACAGCGTCGCGCGCCGCGAGATCGATCTCGACGGTCGCTGGAACTATATTATAGACCCTTACCAGACGGGCTACTACGATTACCGGCGCAAGCCTTACGATGAATCCCCTTCAGGCAAGGGAGGTTTCTACGATGACAAAAAGCCCGCCGACAAGGGCGAGCTCGTCGAATATGATTTCGACCATTCGCCGACGCTCAAGGTTCCGGCCGACTGGAACTCACAGGACGACAAGCTGCAGTTCTATGAAGGCGCCATCTGGTACCGACGAAAGTTTACCGCGGCTCCGCGGGCCGGCCGTCGATATTTCCTTTGTTTCGGCGCTGCCAACTATGAGTCTCATGTCTATCTCAACGGGAAAAAGCTGGGCATGCACAAAGGCGGATTCACCCCTTTTCAGTTCGAAGTGACCGACCGGCTCGCCACGGGCGAGAATACCGTCGTCGTCATGGTGGATAATTCCCGGCATAAAGACGAGATACCTACGGTGAGCACCGACTGGTGGAACTATGGCGGCATCACCCGCGATGTATGGATCGCATCGGCGCCTTCGACATTTATTCGCGATTACCAGCTGCAATTGAAGAAAGACGAACCGGGCGTGATCTCCGGATATGTACAGGTATCGGGCGCCTCCGGTTCGCTGGCCGTTAGCATCGATATTCCCGAAGCAGGGGTTCATGGTATGGTGACGACGGATGGATCTGGCCGGGCTCTTGTATCCATCCCTGTAAAAAAGCTCGAATACTGGTCGCCCGAGGATCCGAAGCTCTATACCGTAACGCTAAAAACAGCAGACGATCGCATAGAGGATAAGATCGGCTTTCGAACCATCTCAGTGAGGGGAAAGGACATCCTGCTCAACGGCAAACCCGTTTTTCTTCGGGGCATTTCGATCCATGACGAGGACCCGTTGATCCCCGGCCGCAATCGCGGTGAAGGCGACTTGCGGATGCTGCTCACCTGGGCCAAACAGCTGCATTGCAATTATGTCCGCCTCGCACACTATCCTCACAACGAGATCATGCTGAGATTGGCCGATGAGCTCGGGCTAATGGTCTGGGCCGAAGTACCGGTCTATTGGACCATCTCCTGGGAGGATCCCGACACGTATGCCAACGCGCAAAAACAGCTGACGGACCTCATCGATCGGGACCGCAACAGGGCATCCGTTATCATTTGGTCTATCGGTAATGAGACGCCGCTCAGCGAGCCCCGTCTTTCCTTTATGAGCCGGCTTGCGGACCGCGCACATGCCCTTGACAATACCCGCCTGGTATCGGCGGCACTGGAAGTGCATCGTCATGGCAATGAGGTGATCGTCGACGATCCGTTGGGCGAAAAGCTGGACCTGGTCAGCTTCAACGAATATGCAGGTTGGTATTGGGGTGACAAGCCTGCCGATCTGGCCAACTATCATTTCACGATCAAGTATGACCGCCCGGTCATTATTACAGAGTTTGGCGGCGATGCGCTCGGAGGTTATCATGCCGACTCACTTACCCGGTGGAGCGAGGAATACCAGGCGTCTTTGTATCGCGCTCAGCTGCAGATGCTCCGGCGTATCCCTGCGTTGCGGGGGATGACGCCCTGGATACTCTGTGATTTTCGGTCTCCCCGGCGGCAAAATCCCGTATACCAGGACTTCTGGAACAGGAAAGGGCTGATCTCCGGGACGGGACAAAAGAAAGAGGCCTTTTTTGTGCTGAAAGAATTTTATGAGGAGGTAGGGAAATGAAGACCGTTCTCATCCTCGGCGCCAACTCTGACGTGGCGAAAGAAGCGATGGCCCTATATGTACAGAAAGGCTTTCGGGTGATCGCGGCCTCGCGCAATTTGCAGGCGCTGCGGGATTTCATTGCGGCCCGCGGGCTGCCCGCCCAACAAGTGACCCTTTGCCCCTTCGACGCAACGGCATTCGATATACATCCCGCTTTTTATGCCGCCCTGCCCTTTAAACCCCACATCGTATTATATGCAGCAGGGTTCCAGGTGACGAATGAAGAAGCCCTTGTTGACTGGGAAGGCACCCGCCGGATGATGGAGACACATTATGCCGGAGCCGTCTCCATTCTTAATCTTGTGGTGATGGACAAGGATAACGACCACCTGGAACGAATCGTCGGTCTGTCTTCCTTATCGGGCGTCCGGGGCCGTAAGAGCAATTTCGTCTATGGCAGCACCAAGGCGGCGTTTACCACCTATCTCGCCGGATTGCGGCAGTATCTTTCCCCTCGTCATGTCATCGTCAACGCGGTAGTTGCGGGTTATATCCGCAGCAAGATGACCGTGCATCTCGATCTTCCGGCTTCGTTGCTTATGGAGCCCGCTTTCATCGCCCGGCACATCGTCTCGCCCCCCAAAAAGTTCGCAATCGTTCCCGGTTGGAAGTGGAAGATCATCTACCGGATACTCCGGTTACTGCCGGAAAGCCTGGTGGCCAGGCTGCCATAGAGCAGGATCAGGAGTGCAATCACCGAGCTAACCGCGATGATCGCTGCCATCGGAAACGACGTCCCTTTCATAAAAGCGCTGACCGCAATGGAGGCCAGGGCGCCGACGCCCAACTGGAGCATTCCCAGCAGAGAAGAGGCGGTCCCTGCATTCTTGTCGAATGGAGCCAGCGCCAATGCCGCCGCATTCGGATAGGTGAAACCCATAAAAGCCAGGAATAGAAAAAGAAAGAAGATGGTGAGCCCCAGCCCATACCATCCTGCCGCGGCGCCGGCCATGAATGTCAGTGAAACAATGACCTGTCCTGTCAGCGCCACCCGGATGATCTTTTCGCCGGAGAATCTTTTCAGCAGAATAACGTTGAACTGGCTCAGTCCGATGAACGCCACCGACAGGAACGCGAAGATCCATCCATAGGTGCGTTTGTCGACATGAAAGATATTCATGAAGAGGATAGGGGAGCCGGACACATAGGCAAAGAGCCCCGCGAAAGCAAAGGATTCCACCAGCACATAGATCATGAATTGTCTTATACGGAGTACGGTCAGGAAATTTTTTATGATGGCTACTGGTTTCAGCGAGAAGTCCTTGTCGGGGGAATAGCTTTCGGGCAGAAAGAAGACCGTCAGCGCAGTGATGATCATGGTGAGGATCGCCAGGATCAGGAAGACCGTCCTCCATCCATAGCTGACGACTACATAACTACCCACCGTCGGGGCGATCATCGGGCTCAGGCCGATCACCAGCAACAACAGCGAGAAGACCCTGGCGCTTTCTTTTGCGCCGAAAAGGTCCCGGACCATCGCCATGGCGGCTACCTGCGCGGCGCAACTGCCCACTGCCTGGATGAAACGTAACGCGATCAACGTGTCGATATCTTTTGCCTGCATACAAACGAACGTCGCGACGACATACACGGCCAACCCGGCATATAAGGGCCGTTTGCGGCCATAGCGGTCCAGCAGCGGGCCATATATCAGCTGTCCCAGGGAGATTCCGATAAAATAACTGGAAAGCGAGAGCGCCACCCTGGCCGGAGTCGTCCCCAGACTTCGGGCGATGTCGTCAAAACCGGGCAGGTACATATCGATTGAAAATGGTCCGATCGTCGTCAGTAATCCGAGGATTACGACATAGAGGATATAGGTTCGTCGGGATAGCGCTGCCGGTTGATTCATCTGCTCCGTTTTTTCAAACTTTCCGCTAAAATAGGAAGATGTACGATACGCCGGCGCCGGGTCGCGATTTTGTATCTTTGTGCAATGGGTCTTTTTCGCAGAATAGAAGAGATGTTTCGCCGGCCGCCGGCGGGTACATTGGGATTCAGTAATCGTCCAACCTCCGCTCGAGACCAATCTGACTATATTATACGAGCGTAAGGGTGGTGACGAGCCAATTCAGTAAATTTGCAAAAAACAGATATGGGAATCGCGGATCGGTTATTCAATATGAACAAAGACAAGGCTGCTGCCAATCTCAAGGCCGGCCAGGATTTTCTCGAGGAAAACAAAAAGACTGCGGGTATAGTTGCGTTGCCAAGCGGATTACAATATATGATCCTCACCGAAGGCAGCGGGCCGAAACCTGCTGCCAGCAATAAGGTCACCTGTCACTATCACGGGACTCTGATCGACGGAACGGTCTTCGACAGCAGTGTCCGCCGCGGTCAGCCGGCAACCTTCCCGCTGAATGCCGTCATTAAAGGTTGGACGGAAGGACTACAATTGATGCCTACGGGTAGTAAATGGCGTTTTTTCATTCCTCCGCATCTCGGATATGGAGACCGGCAGGTCAGTTCGCAGATCGGACCGAACAGCACCCTGATCTTCGATGTGGAGCTGATCTCATTCAGCTGATCCGCGTGAAAGCGACAGATCCGAATGGGTGTGACTGCGACCGATCCGAATGGGCGTGACTGCTTCAGCTAACCACACTGTATATATTGCTGGCATCGTATACGATCACTTTCTCCCAAAGATGGCTGCATTTCTTTACGAATGCCATGTGCAGCGGATGTTCCTGGTAGCCGGCCTGCGCGTCGAGGTCTTCGAAGAACATCAGTTCCGATACCTGCCAGGAGGCATCGACCACCCCGCGTTGTTCGGTATCCGCGGGTACGCCGATATACAGTTCTTTAATGGCGGGGATGTTCGATAGGGTCTTGAGACCGGCTACTAACAAATCCCTATCTTCGGTGGAGGAAGAGTTTTTCAACCAGAAAAATACGTGATGCACTACCGGTGGCCTGTCTGTGGTGGTCTTTGCCATGATTGCGATTTGTTCGAAGATAGTCATAAATGAAATATTGCCCCATATGAGAAAACTACCTTTTTTATTGCTGCTGTTCTTTTCATGTCCTCGTTTTGCCGCTGCCCAAACCATTTCAACTACGGCGGGGCCCGATCCTTCGGTCGACTACGCGAGACTAGCCCGGATCGATACTTTTATCGACGGCTATGTGCGCCGGGGATGGATCAATGGCGTAGTCACGATCATCGTGCATAACGGCCGGGTCGTCCAATATAAAGGATACGGCTATTCCGATGTCGAACAGCACCGGCCCATGCACCGGGATGACCTTTTCCGCATCGCCTCTCAGACCAAGGCCATCGTCAGTGTCGGGATCATGCAGCTCTTCGAAGAAGGGAAGCTCTCGCTCGATGAGCCGGTATCCGATTTTCTGCCGGCATTTAAGGACCTGCGGGTTTTGGACAAATTCAATCCTTCGGATACGACCTATACTACCGTACCCGCGAAACGCGCCATTACCATTCGCGATCTGCTGACGCATACCGCCGGTCTCGACTACCCACTCATCGGCACGAAGGAAATGCGTGCCATCTATGCCAAAGCAGGCACCCCGTCGGGTTTAGGAGTATTCGACGCTGACCTTCGCGAAAGGATGGAATCGCTTGCCCGTCTTCCGCTGGGCCACCAGCCCGGCGAAAAATGGACCTATAGTCTGGGCGTGGACCTGCTCGGATGCCTGATAGAAGTGATCAGCGGTAAAAATCTCGAGGAATTTTTATCACAGCGGCTTTTCGGGCCGCTGGGTATGAAGGACACCTATTTCAACGTACCCGCCTCAAAAGCCGCCAGGCTGGTGCGCATATACCGCGAAGACTCTTTGCATCGATTCGTTCCGTATACATCCGCAGATGAAGGCATCGACCCCGATTATCCCCTGCGGCATAAGCGTTATTTTTCCGGTGGAGCGGGGCTGACGTCGACTGCCTGGGATTATGCGATCTTTTTACAGATGTTGCTGAATGGCGGCAGCTATAACGGAGTGCATATCCTCTCACCCCGTACCGTGCAGCTGATGACCAGCGGTCAGCTCGCTTTCAACTTCAATGGGGTCGACAATTTCGGATTGGGATTCGACATCACCAGCGCGGTCTCAGCCGCCCGCGACGTTCGTAATGAAGGTACATTCAGCTGGGGTGGGTTTTATGGCACCACCTATTGGGCGGACCCGAAGGCGCGGCTTGTTTGTCTCGTCATGACGAATCAGCGGGGGATGAGCCATTATTGGATGGAGAAGGAGGTGGAGCAGATGATCTATGCGAGTTTTGTGCGGTAGGGTAAATATCCGCTAATAGGAATAGTCGATGAATCAGGAGTGAGCTTCTTTGGAGAATTGTTTGGGTAACCCCACTTTTTTCAACAAGGCTTTGGCCCTTGCGGAACACGCGAGGGAAAATCTAATATCCGCCCAACCATATCCCGACCTGTTTGTTTGGGAGGCCATGAGCCTATTCCCCGTTTTTGGCAGGAGGCCCGGCGGACCCCGGCTGGACCGCATTTTACGATCTTCGCATTACAGCGATAGCAGCTTTCAAAACCTCGTTCCTACCGAGGTGGCTTTGAAAGGCACTTCCTTTTGGAAAATGATGCGGGAATACCGGAACCGCCCGGCTGACACCGTTCCGCCGCGGCCGCTGCCTTCGGTGCGGACGGATCTGAAGGCTCTGCCGGATGATCGGCCGACCATCGTTTGGTTCGGGCATTCGTCCTATCTGCTAAAGATCGGAACCACGCACATCCTTGTCGACCCTGTTTTTAGCGGGCATGCTTCGCCTGTATCCTTATTTGCAAAGGCCTTCGCCGGCAGCAACATATATGGAGTAAACGATATGCCGGATAGCATCGAAGCCGTGCTGCTGACGCACGATCATTATGATCATCTGGATTACCCTACCATCCGGCGGCTGAAGGAGAAAGTAACACATTTTTATACCGCATTGGGCGTAGGCTCACACCTTGAATCCTGGGGCGTCGATCCGGCCCGCATCACGGAACTGGACCGGTGGGAAGGATGTGGCATGGATGCGAAAGGACTACCCTTGGCTGCCGATGACCCGGCGCCGGCGTTCTCACTCATCGCCACACCCGCGCGTCATTTTTCCGGGCGCAGCTTTAAAAGAGGAGGCACGGTCTGGGCGTCATTTGTCCTGAAAGGCAACGGCATCAGCCTTTTCCTCGGCGGCGACTCCGGTTATGAACAACATTTTAAGGACATCGGCGAGCGGTTCGGCCCCTTCGATCTGGCCATCCTCGAATGCGGACAATATGGCAAGAACTGGCCTTATATTCATATGATGCCGGAGGAGACGGTTCAGGCAGCGCTGGATCTTCGCGCAAAAGTCTTATTACCTGTCCACTGGGGAAAATTCACGCTGTCCCTCCACCCCTGGAATGAACCCATACACCGCCTGACAGCTGCCGCTGAAAAGGCCGGAATGCCGCTGACCACCCCGCGGATCGGAGAGGCGGTCGTCATCAACGGCCAATATCCCGACGAGCCCTGGTACGATTTTTTGTAAATTGCAATCTATGGATCACACCGTCAAATTACTCGCGACCAGACAGGTCACCCACGACGTCAAAGAATTTCGCGTGGAAAAGCCCAAAGGCTATCATTTCGTCCCCGGTCAGGCTACCGACGTATCCGTCAACCGCCCGGAATGGAAAGACAATAAACACCCGTTCACCTTTACGGGTCTGAATGACGACGCCTGGCTCCAGTTTACGATCAAAGGTTATCCTGAAAGACATGGGATGACCGAATTGCTCCACCAGCTCAATCCCGGCGAGGAGATCATCATCGGCGATGTCTGGGGCGCCATCGAATATCGCGGCCCCGGCATATTCCTCGCCGGCGGTGCGGGGATCACGCCATTCCTGGCAATCTTCCGGCAATTGCATAAAGACGGGCAGATGGCCGGCAATACCCTCTACTTCTCCAACAAGACCACGGCAGACATCATCGAGCGCGAGGAATTGCTGAAGATCCTCGGCGTACGCGCGAACTTCCTGCTGACACGCGAAAAGCAAGCTGGCGACGGGGAGCACGGATCCCCGGGCCAACGCGGCTATTTCCATGGCCGGATCGACAAACACTTCCTCGAGGAACAGATCAGCGATTTCCACCAGCCTTTCTATATCTGCGGACCCGATGAAATGGTCCAGGAACTGTCGCAGACGCTCAATGCGCTGGGCGCCAAACCTGAGGGACTGGTCATCGAAAAATAGTAAAATAGTCCATCAAAATAGTCAAACCTGACATTGCCGGCGCTACCCCCCGTCGGTACCTTCATTTCTCAATCATCCCTTCGCCGGAAAAATAGAGGAGAGCCTGAAGAACAGGACGGATCCCAAGCCGGAGAGACCCACGATTGCTGAACATGAAGAAATTTTACGAAGAGTTCGAGACCGGGCATAGCCGCCACACCAACGGCCGTACGATCACGGAGACCGACATCATCCTCCACGCCGGTCAAACAGGTGATTTTTTCCCCCATCATATGGACGAAGAATGGTGCAAGACCCAGCCTTTCGGCCGGCGTATTGCCCATGGAACCCTCATATTCAGCGTCGCTATAGGGCTGACGGCAGACAGTATCAACGAGGTTGCCATGACCTATGGATACGACCGCCTTCGGTTCATTCGCCCCGTCTTTATCGGCGATACCATCCGTGCAGAAGTAAAGATCAAGAGTAAGGGGGATCATAAAAAACCCGGTTTCGGTCTCGTTGTCGAGACGGTTGAAGTCGCCAACCAGCATAGTGAGCTGGTCATGGTCTGTGAGCATCTGCTACTGGTTCAAAAAGCATCCAATGCCTGAAACATCCATACAAGGGGCAAGGCCGGCGGGTACGAAGATCCTGAAAGGTATCACCTGGGGCCATAGCCGCGGCTTCACACCACTGGTCGCGGCGGCACAGCGCTTCAACGAAAAACACCCGGACGTCAGTATCGTCTGGGAGAAAAGGACCTTGCAACAGTTTGCGGATTATCCTATCGAACGGCTTATCAGGGAATACGATCTCCTGATCATCGATCACCCCTGGGTGGGTACGGCCGCCGCGCAAAATTGCGTTCTTGCGCTGGATCAATATCTTCCCGCCGCATTCGTCGAAGAACAAGCTTCGAACAGCGTCGGATGGTCCCATCACAGTTATTCTTATGACGGTCACCTCTGGGCATTGGCCATCGATGCCGCGACACCCGTCGCCAGCTATCGCGCGGACCTGTTACGCCATGCCGGTGTGCGTCCCCCGGACACCTGGGAAGAAGTCCTGGCAATCGCAAGGATGAAAAAGCTGGCGGTACCCGGGATCCCGATCGATCTGCTCATGAATTTCTATATGTTCTGTATCGCCCATGGCGCCCGGCCTTTCGTACACGAATCGCATGTCGTGGACGAGCCCGTCGGAATTGCGGCGCTGGAGACGATGCGCGAACTGTATTCCGAAATAGATGAAAGATTCTTCCACGCCAATCCGATCGCCGTGGCGGAGTGCATGACCAACACCGATGACTACTGGTATTGTCCGTTCGCCTACGGTTATTCCAACTATTCCCGGGAAGGATATGCCAGTCACCGGCTGACCTATGGCGATCTGGTCGATTTCAAAGGCCGTGGACGGTTGCGTAGCACGATTGGCGGGACGGGGCTGGCCATTTCGGCGCAGAGCCGTTATAAACAGGAAGCGCTTTCTTTTGCAGAGTGGATCGTCTCACCGCTGATACAGTCGACCTTCTATGTAGAACACGGGGGCCAGCCCGGGCACCGGCTGGCCTGGATGGCCGGGGGGGCCAACCGGCTCACGAACAACTATTTCTATTCCGTCTATCCGACCATGGAAAGAAGCTATATGCGTCCGCGTTATGACGGATACCTGCATTTCCAGGATCATGCGGGAGAACCTATCCGGGAATATTTATTGAAAAGTCGCGACGCCGCATCGACCCTTCAAACCATCGACCACCTGTACCAGGAAAGCCGGAAGAAACACCCCATCAACCTTGAAGTATGAATGAATTGCCTTTAGACGGAATAACGGTGTTGGAGTTCAGCCAATATTTATCGGGACCTTCCGCCGGATTGCGGCTGGCTGATCTGGGAGCCAGGGTGATCAAGATCGAACGTCCCGGCGCGGGCGACGCCTGCCGCAGGCTTTCGATCAAAAATCTCTGGGTCGACGACTCCTCCCTGCTTTTTCATACGATCAACAGGAATAAGGAAAGCTTTGCGGCCGATATTAAATCTCCGGAAGACAGGGCCACTCTTATTCGTCTCATCGAACGCGCGGATGTACTGACGCACAATTTCCGTCCCGGCGTGATGGAAGCGGCCGGTCTGGACTATGCCGCCGTCTGCCGGATCAACCCCCGTCTCATCTATGGCGCTATCAGCGGATATGGCAAGGAAGGTCCCTGGAAGGATCTACCCGGACAGGATCTGCTGCTCCAGTCCATGAGCGGGCTGGCCTATATGACGGGCGATGAGCAGGACAATCCCATGCCGTTCGGATTGTCGATCGCCGATAGTCTTTGCGGCGCTCAGCTGGTGCAGGGCATTCTCGCGGCGCTGGTACGACGCGGGAAGACGGGAGCAGGGGCGCTTGTCGAGATCAGCATGCTCGAGTCACTGCTGGATTTTCAGTTCGAATTCCTGACCACCTATCATAGCAGCGGACTATTGCCGCAGAGAAGCAGATATAGCAATGGGCATC
>DASYSV010000537.1:0-4003 GCA_036010185.1 Puia sp. | reverse complement strand
CTTATATCCTCTTAAGATCACATTCGTGGAACCTCCCAAAGTATTGCTTTGAGAGATCTGTACACCGGCAACCTTACCTGACATGGATTGAGCGATGTCAAAACTTCTGTTATCGCTTACATCAGAACCGGAAATTGTTTGGGCCGCGTAGGCGACACGATTCCGGCTTTTCGTAACGCCAAGAGCTGTAACAACGACTTCCTCCATATTACTCTTGGTACGTTGCAATGTAACAGTGATAGAATTATCGGAACCAACTGTAACTTCGGCAGGAGCTGCTCCGGTCACCGCCGACACAACCAAAATATCCCCAACTTTCGCTTTGATGCTAAAATTACCATCCGCATCGGCAGCTACTCCTGCCTTGCTGGATTTGACTCTGACAGATGCAAATGGAACAGGTTGATTTTGGGCATCGACGACTCTACCTGTGATGGTTTTTTGTTGTGCGAATACACACCCCATGGAGAGGAGCAGCACCGCCAACAGTGATAGACATTTTCTCATTTGAAAAGTTTTAGTTTTTGAGGCAGACCATACTGCCTTATTGACAAATGATTGATAAACAATAATTTTTGGATTGGATCTCGACTCGGATCCGGCGAAAAAAAAGAATTAGAAAGGGATTATCCCGACAAATGAAAAAGTGGTGGAGGTAATTTTCTCATGTGACTCTGTTTTATTGTTGTTAAAAATATCTGAATGGACAAACAAACTTCAGCGAATGCTGCATGTTGTATTCAAAATAATGATAATAAATAAAATGCTGAAAAAGCTGAAGAGGACCTCTATACGCTTGAGGCAATGGTAGATCAGACTGCCCCCCCATTCGGTCAGGGAAAGAATTCTCATGTGACTCAGTTTTGATTTCTCTGGAGTATTGACGGAACTAAATTACTAAACAAATGACTTCTGCCAAAAATAAAGAATCAGTCCGACTTCCTGTTAACGATTGGTTGTTCCGCTCCCGCTCCCTGCAGTATGAGAGCATTCGTTTTTCCTTTTCATAAACACTACCTTTGCGCGATGGAATTATTAGACGGCAAACTGGCCTCGCAGGCCATCAAGGATTCGCTAAAACTAAAGGTGGCGCAGATCATAACGGAAGGAAAAAAGGTACCACATCTGGCCGCAGTGCTGGTCGGCAACAGCGGGGCCAGCGAAACCTATGTGGGGGCAAAAGTGAAAGCCTGCGCGGAGATCGGTTACCGCTCGACGCTTATCCGGCTGGAAGACAGCATCAGCGAGAACCGGCTGCTTTCCGTAATCGAGGAGCTCAATAACGATATGGATGTAGATGGCATCCTGGTACAGTTGCCGCTGCCCGGGCATATCTCCGATGAAAAGGTCATCACTGCCATCCATCCCTCCAAGGATGTGGATGGATTCCATCCCGAAAACGTAGGAAGACTCGTCCTGGGACAGCCGACCTTCATCTCTGCCACTCCTCATGGTATCCTGCTGCTGCTCGAGCATTATAAGATCGACACCCGCGGGATGCATGCCGTGGTCGTCGGGCGCAGCAATATCGTAGGCAGACCCATGAGCATCCTCCTGAGCGCCAATTCCAACCCCGGCAACTGCACGGTCACCGTCTGTCATTCGCGGACCCGCAACCTGGAAGAAATATGTCAGCAGGCCGATCTGATCGTGGCCGCGCTCGGCAAACCCGAATTCGTCACCGCCTCCATGGTTAAAAAAGGCGCAATAGTCATCGATGTCGGTATTACCCGCATTGCCGATCCCGCCAAAAAAAGCGGTTTCGCCCTCAAAGGAGATGTCAAATTCGATGAGGTAGCGCCACTTTGCAGCTATATCACTCCGGTACCCGGGGGCGTCGGTCCCATGACCATTGCCGCATTGATGAAAAATACCTTCAAAGCCTGTGAACTCCGAAATGGCAACTGATTCACTTCCGGTAATGGAATCCTTCTATACCCTTCAGGGTGAAGGTTACCACCAGGGTAAGGCCGCTTATTTCATAAGACTGGCAGGATGCGATGTGGGTTGTGTCTGGTGCGATGTCAAGGACAGTTGGGACGCCGGCCGGCGTCCCCGTCGCAGTATTGCCGATCTGGTAACCGAAGCCTCCGCCCATCCGGGGAGGATCGCCGTAATCACGGGGGGTGAACCTTTGATGCACGACTGTACCGGGCTCACCGATGCGCTGCACCGTGCCGGATTCGCCACGCATATCGAGACCTCGGGCGCCTGGCCACTCAGCGGCAGTTGGGACTGGATCTGTCTTTCACCCAAAAAATTCAAGGCGCCGCTACCTGATATCCCTCCCGTTGCCAGCGAATTGAAGATCGTCATCTACAACCAGTCGGACTTCGCCTGGGCCGAACAATGGGCAGCCCTGGCCTCACCCGGTTGCCGTCTTTTCCTCCAACCCGAATGGAGCAAATCTCCCACCGTCACTCCGCTCATCATCGATTACATCAAGCAGCACCCGAATTGGGAATTCTCGCTTCAATTGCATAAATACATCCATGTGCCCTGAATTTCCTCCCTATGCGGGAAATTTATTAATTTTCAGCCATGAAATGTCCGCATAAAATCCAATACATCCTCCTTATTCTTCCGGTCCTTCTGGCCCATTCACCTGCCCGGGCACAGTACGATCCGGACAAGGTCAACAAAAAAGCGGTAATACTCTATAACAAAGCGCTCCAGCAGGCTGCTGGGGATGACGATCTGAAAGCAGGCATCGCTACGCTGGAACAGGCGATCCGCATCGACAAGAACTATGAAGAAGCCTATCTCTCCATGGCCGGCATGTATGGGGAAATGAAAAATTATCACGCCGCCATCGACAACTACGAAAAGGCCATGGCCATCGATAGTAATTTCTTTCTGGATTATAACCTCCCCTACTCGATCGATCTGGCCGGCATCGGAAATTTTGACATGGCGCTGCAGGCGATCGGCCGATTCCTGACTATCCCCAATCTCAACGAAACAAGCCGGAAGGCTGGAGAATACCGCCGTGGCTGCTACCGATTTGCCATAGACTATGCGGCCGCTCATCCCAACGCCAATTATAAATTCGAACCGCAAAACCTGGGGGATAGCCTCAATACCGGCGATTCCGAATATTATCCCAGCATCAGCCTCGACGGTGATACCCTATTTTTTACCCGGCGGGTCCATCATACCAATGAAGACCTCTTCGAAGCATACCGCCTCCCCGGAGGCGGATGGACCAAGGCCCATGGGCTGCCCGGCAATATCAATACGAACGAAAACGAAGGGGCGCAAACGGTATCGATAGACGGTCAATGGATGATCCTCGACATCTGCAATTCCGAGGAAGGTCGCGGAGGCTGCGACCTCTATATTTCCTATCGCACACCAGACGGCTGGAGCGCGCCGGAGAACCTCGGCGACAGTATCAATACCGAATTCCGTGAGACCGGCGCCTCGCTTTCGCCCGATAAGAAGGACCTGTATTTTTCGAGCAACAGACCCGGAGGCTACGGCGGCAGCGATCTTTACGTCAGCCACCACCTGCTCAACGGACGATGGAGCGGCGCCGAGAACCTGGGTCCAGTGCTCAATACCATCGGAGACGAATCCACTCCCTTCATACATGTCGATAACCAAACTTTGTATTTCAACTCCACCGGACATCCCGGCTATGGACAAAACGACCTGTTCGTTTCCAGGAAAACGGCGGACGGGGGATGGAGCAAACCGGAGAACCTGGGATACCCGATCAATACTATCGATGACGAGGGCAGCCTGGTCATCGCCTCCGACGCCAAAACGGCTTATTATGCCAGCGACAGGTCCGACAGCCGCGGAGGCATGGACCTCTATTCCTTTATCCTGCGCGACGATATCCGTCCGGCACAGACGCTCTGGGTTAAGGGACGCGTATTCGATAAGAAGACCGGCAAGGGGCTGCCTTCCAGTGTAATCCTCACCGACCTGTCAACGGGCAGGGTGATCAGTGCGCTGATGACGGACGAGACCGGCAATTATCTGACTACCCTTCCCA
>DASYSV010000529.1:0-3525 GCA_036010185.1 Puia sp. | reverse complement strand
TGGAAAAAATGTGAATCGTGAGAAGGATAAGATTTTTGAGAAATTGGGTATGGGTGATCATTTTGCTGCTGCCGGCCTGGGTACGGGCGCAGTCGGTGGCGGACGATATTCAGCAATTGTTGCTCGATGTGCAGAAACTGGCACAGATGAAACAGATCTTATCGGCGATGTACAGTGAGTATACGATGCTGCAACAGGGATACGAACAGATCAAGGGGCTCAGTCAGGGGACGTTTTCGTTACACAAGACTTTTTTGGACGGCTTGCTACTGGTAAGCCCCGCCGTGAGTTCCTATCCAAAGGTGACGGATATCATCAGCAAGGAAGCGAGCCTGATCGGGAGCTATAATGCGGCGAGCGGGTATTTTCGGGGCAGCGGGGCATTTACCTCTCAGGAGTTGGATGGCTTTTCGGCGAATTATGGGAGCCTTTTGCAGCGGGGGCAAAAGGACCTCGACGAGCTGACCATGGTGATGACGGATGGCGAGCTGCGGATGAGCGATGCGGAACGATTGGCGGCAATTGACCGGATCGATGCGGATATGACCCGACAGTTGACCTTGCTTCATGCCTTTAATAATATGGCGGCGTTGCAGGCGGCACAGCGGGCCAGGGCGGCCGGGGAAGTGGGTACGGTAAGAGGACTTTATGGGATTACACCTTAAAAAGAGTTAGTATGGCGGACGGACCAATCACCAGCATATCCGCCGGTATCGGCGGGTTGCAAACGACATTGGAAAATGTCTACAACACCATGATGGGGAATTGCGGAGAGTTGATGGGTATCGGGCAGGGGCTGGCGGGGTTCGGGGCACTACTGTATATCGGCTTCCGGGTATGGGGCCACCTGGCGAGGGCGGAGGCAATCGATCTGTTTCCATTGCTGAGACCGTTTGGCCTCGGGCTGATCATCGCGCTGTATCCCGGGTTTATCGGGGCAGTCAACGGGTTGCTACAGCCGACGGTCAGCGGGACCGCGGCGCTGGTGAACGATTCGAACGCGGCGATAACGCTTTTGCTCCAGCAAAAGGAGGCGGCTATCGAACAATCGACGGACTGGCAGATGTTCGTCGGGCCCGACGGGAGTGGCAGCGAGTCGAAATGGGAACAATATAGCGGGGAGGCCGAGACGGGAGTGTTTTCCGGACTGACGAATGCGGTGAAGTTCCAACTCGCGCGGATCAGCTATAATTTCAGGAATGGGGTGAAGGTGGTGCTGTCCGAGGTCCTTCAGATCGTTTATGAAGCGGCGGCACTGTGCATCAATACGCTGCGGACGTTCGAGTTGCTACTAATGGCGATCCTCGGCCCGCTGGTTATCGGGTTGTCCGTGTATGATCCGTTTCGTTCCGTGCTGTCCGCTTGGTTGGGCCGGTACATCAATGTGTTCCTTTGGTTGCCGGTCGCCAATATCTTCGGCTCGCTGTGCGGACAGATACAAGCCGAGATGATCAAGATCGACATCGCCCAGATACAGGCGTCGGGCAGTACGGCGTTCAGCTCGACAGACATTGCTTATCTCATTTTCCTCATCATTGCGATCATCGGGTATTTCTGCGTACCCTCGATCACCAATCATATTATCCATGTTTTTCCCTCAGGAGGCGGTGCGATGCTGAGTAAGGTGTCGGGCGGTCCTGCGGCGGTGGCTGCAGGCCCTGAGCAAACGACTAAATGAAGGGTATGTTTCCAAAGACGAGAAATCTGGAGTCTTCATTCCGGCTGATCCGGGGGACTTGTATGCTGGTGATCGTGGGCGCATTTTTTCTTTGCGGGTATATGTTCTTTACGGCAAGCCAGCTGGTGAGTAAGGCGCAAAACAGGATCTATATTCTGTCGGGGGCTAAGGCGATGGAAGCGGTGGCGGGAGAACGTAAGGACAATATTCCCGTGGAGGCGCGGGATCATATCCGGACCTTTCATTTGTTGTTCTTTACGCTCGATCCGGATGAGAAGGTGATCAATGACAATCTGAGCAGGGCGCTGTATCTGGCGGATGGGACTGCCAAGCGGGTCTATGAGAACCTGAAGGAGTCGGCATATTATGCGGGGGTGATCAGCGCGAATATCAGTCAGCGATTGACCGTGGATAGTCTGCGACTGGACCTTTCGGCCTATCCTTATTATTTCCGGGTTTATGGGCAGGAGACGATCATCCGGACGACGAGCATCGTGACCCGCGACCTGATAACGGAAGGGTATTTGCGCGACGTGTCCCGGTCGGACAATAATCCGCATGGGTTTCTGATCGAGCGGTGGAATATCGTGGAGAACCGGGACCTGAAAGTGGAACAACGATAAAAAAATAAATCATGAGAACGAGAATGAACGGCGCGCGGTTTCCGGTGGAGCTGATAGGCAAAGCGATCGCTAATAGCCGGCCAGTGAGATCGGTAGTGCAGAAGTTAAAACACTGGCTGGTGCAGGCGGACATCAGCCAGGGGCAGGCTATCCGAATGATGATGGCAATTGGCGGACTCATTGTCATTTTGGTGCTGATCGGTCTTGGACGGCATATGGCGCCGCATTATTCGGCGATCCAGCCGGTGGTGACGTTGAGCAGAGCGCCGCAGCAACCGCGGGCAAAGGCATTTACTGTGCTGTGGGATAGCCTGATGGCTGACCCGGCAACCAAGAGGCGATGGGACAGCCTGATAACGCTGAGGCCAGGTCTGATGGATACGGTAAGACGGCTGGAAAGAATGGATTCGGCGGTGCGGCAGCGGTGAGGCTGTCCCCGGCAATGGTTTGTTGAATGTTAAAAATTATGCGCTATGGATACGATACACGGTACGAATTACGAAGTTTTGCGACGGAAAAGAAAGATGCTCTTGTGGTTGCCGGTGATCCTGATCCCGCTGCTCGCGGTTGGCTTTTATGCGCTGGGTGGCGGAAGGGAGATACATGTCGGGGTTGCCTTTACCAAGGGCCTGAACATGAGCCTGCCGGATGCGAAGTTCAATACTAAAAAGAAAACACTGACGAAGATGGGCTTTTACCGGGAGTCTGAGCAGGATTCCATCCGGCTCAGAGAGAGGCGGAAGATGGATCCCTATTATGGATGGAAGGACTCGGGAATGGGGCCCGCGTCCGGTGGCAACGAGGTTGTTCGGGGCGGGTTGCCCGGAACCCCTGGCGCTGGCGGGTTGAAGCTCGATCCGACGGCTACGGATACACAAGCGGGGCAGCTAAAGCGAACGCTCGAACTTTTGAAAGGAGCGCTCGACCGGCAGCAACAAGAGTTGATGGCTGATGGCCAGCCTCCCCGGCGGATGACATATCAAGGGACACGGGAACGACCATCAATGCCGCTTGCTCCGGCGCCTTTCCGGAGCAGCCAGGATGACCCGGAACTGGACAAGTTGAATAGCCTGATGGATAAGGTGCTGAAGGTGCGGTACCCGGCGGAAGCGGCGCCTCGCGATACTATGCCAGAATTGCCGGTGTTGCGGCTCTCCATCCCAATACAGGAAGAAATTATGACGACGTTGCCGGCCGACGACAAGGAGCCTATCGAGACCGGGT
>DASYSV010000526.1:0-8911 GCA_036010185.1 Puia sp. | reverse complement strand
AAAACAGAAAATAGAGATCGATGCCATCACGGATGCGATCTATAAGTCGAACCTCACCGTGGAGTTCGATCTGAACGGTAAGATCACAAAGGCCAATGACAATTTTCTCGACTTACTGGGCTATACCGCCGCGGACCTGATCGGCCGGCATCATAGCGTGCTGGTTGAAAAGGGGGTTGAAAAGACGGAGGCATATAGCGCATTCTGGCAGGCGCTGAGGAGAGGAGAATTCGTGCAGGGCGAGTTCAAGCGGATGACCAGGAATGGCGAGCCCGTATGGATCAGGGGCAATTACAATCCTATCATGGATGCCGGGGGCAGGCCGTACAAGATACTGAAGATCGCCACGGACGTCACGCTGGCGCGGTTACAGGCGCAGGAGCTGGCGGCCCAGACGGAGGAGCTGGCTTCACAGACCGAGGAGCTGGAGACGCAGCAGGAAGAGCTGAAACAGCTGAATGAAGAGATGAGGGATAAGAATCTGTTGCTGGAGCATTCACAGGCGCAGCTCGAATCGCAACAGGAAGAGCTCAGACAGACGAATGAGGAGCTGGAAGAGAAGGCGGGTCTGCTGGAAGCGCAGAAACAACGGCTGGAGGTGGCCAAGCTGGAAGTGGAGACGAAGGCCCGGGAGCTGGAAATTTCCGGGAAATACAAATCCGAATTCCTCGCGAATATGTCGCATGAGCTGAGGACCCCGCTGAACAGTATCCTCATCCTGGCACAATTGCTCACCGACAATAGAAGCGGGGTACTGGGAGAAAAAGAGGTAGAATATTCGAAAAATATCCGCAGCAGCGGCACGGACCTCCTGAACCTCATCAATGAGATCCTCGATCTCTCCAAGGTGGAGGCCGGAAGGATGGAGCTGGAGATCACGGACATCGATCTGGGAAGTCTGACCGAAAAGCTCATAGCTCAGTTCCACGAAGTGGCGAAACATCAGGGAATTCATTTTGAGGTGAATCTGGGAAAAGAGGCGGCGGAGCACGGGCTGTCCACGGACAGACAACGCCTGGAGCAAATCCTGAAAAATCTGCTTTCCAATGCTTTCAAGTTCACGGAGAAAAATGGGAACGTCAGCCTGGATATCCGGTTTTTGCCCGAACGCGGTCAAACAAAGCTTCCGGGACAACCGGCAACCGTGAGTTTTTCCGTCAGGGATACGGGCATCGGCATTCCCGAAAACAAACGCGAGGTCATCTTCAATGCCTTTCAGCAGGCGGACGGGTCTACCAAACGGAAATATGGAGGCACAGGGCTCGGGCTTTCCATCAGTAGGGAGCTGGCCCATGCGCTTGGTGGCGAGATCGGGATGGAAAGCGAAGAAGGCAAAGGCAGCGTCTTTACGCTATCTCTCCCGGCGCGGACGGATCGTTCTGCGGTGGCGGCCATTCCTAAGGAGACTAAGACAACGAAAAGAATAGCGAGAGGATCGGGCGAAAAGGCCGGGCCGAACATCGCCGACGACCGGGAAGCCATCGGGGATACCGATAAGGTCGTCCTTATCGTCGAAGACGATGCAGACTTTGCCAGGATCCTGCTGGATATCTCGCGGCAGAGGGGATGTAAGGGCATCGTTGCCCGGCAAGGCAATGCGGGTCTGAGCCTGGCCAGATTTTATAAACCCGACGCGATCCTGCTGGACATGAAGCTGCCGGTCATGGACGGAGCCGATGTCCTCCGGCAATTGAAAAACGATCCGGGTCTCCGGCATATCCCCGTGCAGATCCTTTCGGGGGACGACCGTCGGAAGGAGGGACTTGATCTGGGCGCCTTCGATTTTATTCAAAAACCGGTGTCGCTGGCGGACCTGCAGCGCGCCTTTGCCCGGATCGAGGAATTCGCGGATAAGAAACTGAAAAAGCTGCTCATCGTCGAAGACAACCAACAGCAGAACAAGGCGATCCGTGAGCTCGTCGGTAACGGGGATGTACAAACGGTCGAATGCTTCACCGGCACGGAGGCTTTTGCCTTCCTCACGCAGCAGTCTTTCGACTGTGTCATCATCGATCTCGGGTTGCCGGACATGAGCGGGATGCAGTTGCTGGAGAAGATCAGGGACAATGAAGAGCTCCGGCGTACGCCCGTCATCGTCTATACGGCAAGAGATCTTTCCAGGGAGGAGGCCAGCCGGCTCAATAAGCTCGCGAGCACGGTGATCCTGAAAACCGCCGACTCCCGGGAAAGACTGCTTGATGAAACGACCCTCTTCCTGCACCGCATGGAATCGCGTCTTCCCCGCGAGAAGCAGCAGATCATCCGGAGACTGCACCGGATGGACGAGGTCCTGAAAAATAAAAAGGTATTGATCGTGGATGACGATATGCGAAACATCTATTCGCTGACCAATGTGCTGGAAGAAGAAGGAATGCAGTGTATAACGGCCGAGAACGGCCAGGTGGCGGTGAAGCTGTTCAGAGAGAACCCGGATATCGACATGATCCTGATGGATGTGATGATGCCCGGGATGGATGGGTATGAGGCGACAAAGGAGATCAGGCGGCTGCCCACGGGGTTGCGGATACCTGTGATCGCCCTTACCGCCAAGGCTATGAAGGGAGACAGGGAAAAATGCCTGGAGGCGGGGATGTCCGATTATATCTCCAAACCGGTGAATATAGAACAGCTGTTATCCCTGATGCGGGTGTGGCTTTATAAATAAATGCATGATCACGATAGAAGATAAGCTGAAGGGGAGGAGTATCCTGATCGTCGACGACGACGATCGCAATTTGTATGCGTTGTCCTGCTACCTGGAGGCGATGGTGCCGGGGATGACCGTTTATAGGGCGCCGGGCGGGCAGGAGGCTATCTGTATCCTGGAGAAACACCAGGACATAGCTCTTGTCCTCATGGACATCATGATGTCGCGTTTGGACGGGTATGAGACCATCAAACGGATCAGGAGTTGCGACAAGCTGAAACATTTGCCGGTGATAGCGGTGACGGCGCTGGTCCTGGACGGCGACCGGGACAGATGTCTGCTGGCGGGAGCCTCGGATTATGTGTCCAAACCCATCGACACGGAGCAGCTGCTGAAATCCATAGCCGGAGCGCTTAACCTCGTGTAAGAAATGACAGACAGAACAGCCCTGAAAGGTCTGCTGGATTCCATCCGGCTGGTGTACGGGTACGATTTCACCGAATATTCGGAAGCATCGCTCGGACGGCGGGTAGCTCATTTCATGAAAAACCGGGATATCCCGGGAATCCGTGAGCTGGCCAGATCGGTCTTGCGGGACGAAGGGTTCTTCGAGCAGTTTGTGCAGGAAGTGACGGTGACCGTGACGGAAATGTTCCGCGCCCCCGGCTTTTACAAAAGTCTGCGGGAGAAGGTAAGGGCCAGACTGGCCACCTACCCGATGATAAGGGTCTGGATCGCGGGATGCGCCACCGGTGAAGAGGTCTATTCCATGGCCATCCTGTTAAGGGAAGAGGGTTTACTGGAGCGGACCGTGATCTATGCGACGGATATCAACCAGCGCAGTCTTCAAACGGCAAGGGAGGGTATCTTCCCGATCGGTCATATGGCCGCATATACGGCCAATTATCTTCAAAGCGGCGGAAAGCGCAGCTTTTCCGACTATTACCTCGCCAAATATGACGGCGCGCTGATGGACAAAACACTCCGGCAAGCCATCGTATTCTCGGCGCATAACCTGACGACGGATCAGTCGTTCAACGAGTTCCAGCTGATCCTTTGCCGGAACGTGCTGATCTATTTCAATCAAAACCTGCAAAACAAGGTGATCCGATTATTTTATGAAAGCCTTTGTCCTTTCGGTATCCTGGCCCTTGGCAATAAGGAATCGCTGCTCTTCTCCGATAAAGGAGACAAGTATAAAACAATGGACAAAAAAGAAAGAATATTCATCAAACAGCCCTGATCGGTAATTTTGGGGAGGCGAATATGGCGGCAGCAAAAAAGGCAACGATCCTTATCGTCGATGAGAATACGCAGAATATCCGTTCGCTGGAGCGGCTATTGTCGGCGCGTGACCGGGTTTTTGTTTTCGCCGCCAACGGGAAAGATGCGCTGAAGACCGCGCTAAGCAAGGACCTCGATCTCATCCTGCTCGAGGTCTCGATGCCGTCGATGGATGGTGCGGAGGTGGCGCAGATATTAAAAACCAACCGGCGGACGCGGGATGTGCCGATCATTTTTATTTCGTCCTCGCCTGTCGCCTCCGGGGCCGAAGAGGGCGCCATCGACTACCTTTACCGGCCACTGGATCCGGCGATCACCCGGGCCAGGGTCTCCGCGCTGTTGCAGCAATATTCGCAAAAGAAGGAACTGGCGGAAAAGGATACGGCCCTTGAAAACTATGCCCTGCTGATCGGCAATTCGACCGATCTTCTTTGTACCCTCGATGCCGACACGCTGAAATTCGAGGATGTGAATGCGGCGGTAACCGACGTGCTCGGCTATACCGTCGAAGAAATAAAGGGCAGCTCGCTGCTGTTCTATCTGCATGAGGAAGAAAAGCAGAAGGTCCAGTCCCTTACAAAAGAGAACAGCGAGAGATTCAACTTTGAAACGAGGGTCTGGACAAAGAACAGGGCCATACGATTGCTGCACTGGCGTGTCGTCCGGCGCGATGGCCGCTGGTTCGCCGGCGCCCGGGACGTCACGGGCACCAAGGAGGCCGAGGAGATAAAGCATTACCTCGCTACCGTCGTTAAACAGTCGGATGAGGCTATCTATCTCCATGATGCCGATGGCCGGATCATATCCTGGAACAGGGGCGCCGAAAGGATATACGGGTTCACGGAAAAGGAGGCATTGAAGATGAAGATCTGGAATATCGTGCCGGAGCACCTGATGGCAGAGACGCAACAACTGGTGAACACCGTGATCGCGGGCGCGGAAGTCCAGTCGGTGGAAACGACGCGGATCACCAGGCAGGGAAGGGTCATCGACGTGCGGTTATCCGCATCCGTGCTGCTGGATGCGGCGAACAAGCTGCTGTCCATCGCGATCACGGAAAGAGATATCACGGAAAAAAAGCGGGCGGAGGAGGAGATCAGACAGGCCAACAGGGAGCTGGAAAATGCACTTTCCGATCTGAAGCTGGTGAACAGGGAACTGGAGTCCTTCTCTTATTCCGTCTCGCACGATCTTCGATCTCCGCTCAGGGCGATGGACGGCTATTCGCAAATGCTCACCGACGAATTCCACGAATTCCTGAATGAGGAAGGCAGGAGACTGCTGGGAAATATCCGCCGCAATGCCACGCGGATGGGAACGCTGATCGACGATCTGCTGGAATTCTCCCGGCTGGGGAGAAAGGAATTGCACAAATCGCCCGTGGACATGGGAGAACTGGTTGGCGAGGTGCTGCAGGTGATGGAGGCTTCCGTTGGGCGTTCGGGCGCCGTGATCGCGGTTCGGGAATTACCGCCGGCCCATGCGGACCGGTCGTTACTTCGCCAGGTGTGGACCAACCTGATCTCGAATGCGCTGAAGTATTCGGCGAAGACGCAATCGCCGGAGATCACTATCGGGTTTATCGGGCGGGGCGGTGCCGGCGAATGTGGTTATTTCGTGCAGGACAATGGAGTTGGTTTCAATATGGAATATGCCCATAAGCTGTTCGGGGTTTTTCAACGGCTGCACAGTCATGAGGAATTCGAGGGTACGGGTGTCGGGCTTGCCAATGTCCAACGGATCATCTCCCGGCATGGCGGGAGAGTATGGGCCAAAGGGGAGCCGGGGAAGGGTGCGACCTTTTACTTTTCAATACCCGGAGTCGGGGACGGCGGGGAAGGAACATAAAATCTAAAAGCGCGGACTATGGTAAAAGTTTTAGTGCTCGAGCACGATATCATGGATGTCGAACTGCTCACCTACGAGTTGAAAAAGAATCGTTTCGAATTTGAGCTCGAAGTGGCGCAGACGAAGGAGGAATATGCCGCGGCCCTCGTGCGGTTCGGACCCGGGATCATCCTGGCCGACTATAACCTTCCGTCATTCGATGCAGAGCAGGCTTTCCGGATGAAACAGGAGCGGCTGCCGGACACGCCGTTCATCATCGTATCGGGTGCTATCGGCGAGGAAAACGCGGTTGCGCTGATCAAAAAGGGAGTCACCGACTTCGTTCCCAAGGACAAATTGTTCACCATCGTGCCGAAGATGAACCGGGCCCTCCAGGAGACGAAGGAGCGGCGGGAGAGGCTGGAGGCCGAACGACGGCTGGAAGAAGAGCGGATGCGTCATCAGAGGATGCTGACCCGCGCCGCGATAGAGGGGCAGGAGAAGGAAAGAGCCACGATCGGAAAAGAGCTGCATGACAATATCAACCAGATGCTTTCCATCGTCAAGATCTATATCTCGCTGGCGGAAGAAGGAGGCGATGATTTTCGCCAGCTGCTGAAGCAGAGCGATGGGATGATCAACAAATGTATCAACGAGATCAGGGGCATTTCGCACATGCTGATACCGCCGCCGCTGAAAGAAGAAGGTCTTATCCCGGCGGTGGATACGCTGATCGAGCGGATAAAGATCGCAAAGCCTTTTTCAATCTACTTCAATCACCAGGAGCACCGCGGAAAGGAAATAGACGAGGAGGAGCAACTGGCTATCTACCGGATCATCCAGGAGCAATTCAACAATATCATCAAACATGCACATGCCACCCGTGTGGATGTCGAGCTGACGGAGGACGATGAGCAGGTGTTCCTGCGGATAACCGATAACGGGCAGGGTTTCGATACGAGAAAAAAACGCGCAGGGGTGGGATTGAATAATATGCTCAGCCGGGTGAAGGTATTCGACGGAGACCTTCAGATCATTTCCGGCCGCGGAGCGGGGTGTACGCTAAAGGTGTCACTTCCGAAAGAGCATGAGATGGCGCATTGAGGCCACGCCTATCTTCCCAACAAATACTTGGCGCGCGCCACCACATTCTCGACCGTGAACCCGAATTCCCTGAAAAGATCGGAAGCCGGCGCAGACTCGCCGAACCGCGTCATTCCCAGCATATCGCCTTCATCGGTGACGTATTTGTGCCAGCCCTGGGGCGAGGCCGCCTCGACCGCCAGTCTCCTCCTCAACCCTTTGGGGAATATCCGTTGTTTGTAGCCGTCATCCTGTTTCTCGAACAATTCCCAGGAAGGCATACTCACCACCCGGGCCGCGATGCCGTTCTCTTTCAGCTTGAGCTGTGCCTGCAGGATCAGCCCGACTTCCGATCCGGAGGCGATGAGGATCAGCTCCGGCGCCCTGTCCGGCTCCGACAGGATATACGCACCCTTGCTGACATCGCCGGTGGTTTTGTAATTGCCGGTCTCGATGATGGCGATGTTCTGACGGGTAAGGATAAGCGCCACCGGACCGCCCATGTGCAGCAGCGCCGCTTTCCAGGCCTGCGCCGCCTCATTGGCATCGGCGGGACGAATGACGGTCATATTCGGAATGCTGCGAAGACCCGCCAATTGTTCAACCGGCTGATGCGTAGTACCATCTTCACCGAGTCCGATACTGTCATGCGTATAGATAAAGATGGGTCTTATCTTCATGATCGCGGCCAGCCGGACGGGAGGACGCATATAATCCGAAAAGATGAGGAAGGTGGCGCCATAAGGGATCAAACCCTTCGTGACCGCCATCCCATTGAGGATAGCGCCCATCGAATGTTCACGGACGCCGAAATGGAAATTGCGTCCGCCGAAATCCCCGGGTTCGAAATCCGAATAGTCCTTGAGATGCGTCTCCGTACTGGGCGCGAGGTCCGCGGCGCCGCCGAGAAGACAGGGAAGCAAGCCTGCAATGGCATTCAGCGTCTTACCCGCTGCTACCCGGGTTGACATTTTCCCTTCTTTTCCCTCCGCCGCCCGGAAGGTGGGGATCTTTTTTTCCCACCCTTGCGCAAGCCGGTCCTGCAGCGCCAATTCGTATTCGGACGCCAGATCGGGAAATTCCTTTTTATACGATTCGAACAGCGATAGCCACTCCTGTTCGGGCGCCGCGCCTTTTTCCCCGATGGACCGGTAGTACTCCAGCACTTTCCCCGGCACGACGAACGATTCGTCCGGATCGAACCCGAAAAACTCCTTTACGAGCCGGACCTCATCCGCACCTAGCGGAGAGCCATGGGCCGCTGCAGTATCCACCTTATGCGGACTCCCATAGGCAATATGCGTACGTACCCTGATCAGCGAAGGACGCGATTTTTCCTCACGCGCGGCCCTGACGGCCCGGTCCAGGGCGCCAATGTCATTCCCGTCTTCCACCGACTGCACATGCCAGCCATAGGCCTCAAAACGAAGTCCGACATCTTCATTGAACGTGATAGCCGTATCCCCCTCGATAGTGATATGGTTGTCGTCATAGAGATAGACGATATTGCCCAAACCGAGATGACCGGCAATGGAGGCGGCTTCGGAACTGATGCCTTCCATCATATCGCCATCGCTGCAGATGGCATAGATGGTATAGTTGAACAGATCGAAACCGGGCTTATTATACCGGGCGGCAAGATGTTTCTGCGCGATGGCCATCCCGATGCCGTTGGCAAACCCTTGTCCCAGGGGGCCCGTCGTAACCTCGATACCGGGCGTGAGTCCGTATTCGGGATGTCCGGGTGTCTTGCTGTGCAGCTGGCGGAATTTTTTGATATCTTCGAGCGAAAGATCATAGCCCGTCAGGTAGAGAAAACTATATTGGAGCATGCAGGCATGACCCGCCGAGAGTACGAACCGGTCGCGATTCGGCCATGCCGGATCCCTGGGATTGTAACGCATGTGTTTCGCCCATAGCACATGACCCATCGGCGCCGTGGCCATCGGAGTCCCGGGGTGCCCGGATTCAGCCTTTTGTACTGCGTCCGCGGACAGGACCCTTACCGTATCGATACACAATTGTTCGATATCCTTTGTTGCGGCCGGAGGGTTGGCCATAGTGGTTGTA
>DASYSV010000521.1:0-4675 GCA_036010185.1 Puia sp. | reverse complement strand
CGGTGGATGGCAACGGATCTCCGGTTCGACCTGTTCGATTGGAAGGTGTGGACGGGCATCATCGGGGTGGGGTTATTCACCGGTATCATTGCTGGAAGTTACCCCGCCTTGTTCCTTAGCAAGTTCCTTCCTGCAAAAGTGCTGAAGGGAGAAATGACGATCGGCAGGAAAAGAGCCGTCTTTCGCCGGGCGATGGTGACGACGCAGTTTTGGATCGCTATACTTTTTATCATCTCCACCATCGTGTTCTGGCAGGAAATTCAATACATAAAGGACCGCCCCATCGGGTACGATCAGGAGAATCTCGTCGATGTACATGCTTCGGCGGATCTGGGAGGGAAATACCATCTGTTTACGAATGAAGTGAGCCGCCTTCCCGGGGTAAGGAGTATTTCCGCGGGCAGCGAGAACCTGGTGAATTTTCCCGGCGCCGTTACAGGTATGAACTGGCCGGGCAAGATCCCCGGACATGAAATTTCGATCCTCATCACCACCGTGGGATACAATTGGGTAAAGACCGCGGGATTGTCTTTGGCGGAGGGCCGCGATTTCGACCCGGCATTCGGCACCGATACCTCCGCCTGTCTGGTCAATGAGTCCACCGTGACGCGGCTTGGTTTACATGAGCCGGTACTCGGTCAAAAGTTGGGTGCCAGCCCGATCATCGGGGTAGTGAAGAATTTTGTCACCAATAATCCCTCCGGCATCATCGCCCCGATGGCGATCTATTTATATAAGGGAGCGCCGGGGAACGGACATTTCTTTGTTCGGATCGCCAATAACGATCACTGGCGGCAGACCATCGCCGGTATCGGATCGGTGGTGAAGACCCTGGACCCACGACATGGATTCGATTATAGTTTTACAAAAGAAGAATATCAGCGGCGGTTCGAAGAGTTCAATAACTATGGGACCCTGGCGACGATCTTCGGCGGCCTCGCCATCTTTATCTCCTGTCTGGGCCTGCTGGGTCTGGCCGGGTTCGTAGCCGAACGGCGGGCCCGGGAAATGAGTATCCGCAAGGTCTTCGGTGCGAGCGTTCGGCAGGTATTGCTGCTGCTCTCGGCGGATTTTCTGCGACCGGTGTTTTTGGCATTTGTGCTGGCAGTCCCCGTGGCCTTCTGGGCCATGCATGCCTGGCTGGATAATATTATCTATCATGTCTTGTTGAGCTGGACCGTTTTTGCGGCGGGGGGCTTGCTGGCGCTTGCGATCGCGCTTGCCACCGTCGGATGGCAGGGCATTCGTACGGCCAATGAAAATCCGGCGAAGAAGTTGAGGAACGAATAGCCTGCATTGAAAGACCACGACCCACGCTCACCACCGCGGCCCAGGTTCACCCACCGCTACCCACGCTCACCCACCGTGCCGCACCGACACCCAAAGATAAAGCGAGATCAGTATCGATGCGACCAACAGCGCGATCAGCCATTGGTTGAAATTCCGGGTTTTTGACAATTGCCTCGAAAAGGTCTGCAACCTTTCCTCCGAATGACGGATCGCCTCCTGGTTGGTCCGGGATGATTCCGTCAGCCTGGTCTGCAGGTCCTGCAACCGGGTTTGTTGATCCTGCAACCGGGCCTGGTAGTTGAGATCGATCTGTTTGGTCAGATCGCCGATCAGTTTTGCCTTCGAATCATTGAACTCGTCCATCGCCCGGTCATAGACGTCGCGAAGATACTGTCCCAGCGCTGTCGGCGTAATAAAGGACTTGTCCGCCACCTTCTGAAGCAGCGGCTCGTCCGTACTGTGACCGATGGCAGTGATGAAAATAGGACGAATCTCGAGTGCCGTCTCCGCCAGTTCCGGAAGGTCGAAGACCCTCAGGTTCTCCCCGCCGCCCCGCGCGATAACGAGGATATCGGTATCGTTATGACGCTTCATCGCGCGATCGATCTCGGCCGGCTGGGCGAGATTGATCCGTACATATTCCATCCGGTAGGCCACGGCGGCTTCTTTGACCTGGTGTTTGATGTCCTGATCGACGATGGCGGTCGTGCCGACCAGGATGGTGATCCGGATCGGTTGCTGGCCAAACAGGCGATGCCGGATAAAGGAATCGGCATCCCGGTAGCCGATGGCGGCCTTTCGCCTCAGCAGGGCTAGGGCCCTGGTCTCTTCTTCACTCACCATGCTCGCCTTCCGGGAAAATAGTTCATTGAGCGTGAGCAGCAGATCGATCCTCGAAGTGGCGGTCTGGAGACGTCGGGAAAGAAAAGCGGAGGCCTCTATCAGCTGGCCGTCCCTGAGAGCGGTCCGCATCCGTTCGGGGGTCACCAGGGTCATGTTGGAATCGCTTTGCTCGTCGCGGAGGATGTCGTAATAGACGCCGTTATAGTTGACGCCTTTGCCATATTTGTATATCCCTTTTATACGGAAAACCTCATTGAACAGCGGGGATTGGAGGGAATTACCCACCGCATTGAGCAGGGCTTGCGGGGTGTAGGATAGGGTAGTGCCGGTAGATTCGGATATGTTGCCGTCCGGGATCATGCTGGGTACAAATGTAAAGAAATTTAGCAAAAGCCTCCGCTCATTCCTCCCGCTTTTTAATTCGAGCAATCGTTTGCGCCGGGGAACTACGACCGAAAACCAGTACGTTTGACAAAAATCGTTGCTTCGATATGAACAGAAAGTCTTTCCTTCGGAATAGCGGTCTCGCGGCGCTGGCCCTTGCCGCCAGCCCTTCCTCAAAGGCCCATGCGCATCAGACGACCTCCGCACCCCTGAATACCACGCCCCTTCATTTCGCCGGCCCGAAGGTTCGCCTGGCCATCCTCGGCGTCGGCCTCCGCGGCCAAAGTCATCTCGAGCTGATGCTTCGCCGCGATGACGTCGACATCGCCGCTATCTGTGATGTCGACGACTATATGCTGTCACGAGCGAAAGACATGATCGCCAAATCGGGGAAAAAGGCAGCGCAGGCCTATACCGGCAGCCCCTATGCCTGGCAAGACCTGCTCAGGAACGAACACCTCGACGCTGTCCTCATCGCCTCCCCCTGGGAATGGCACAAACCGATGATCATCGGAGCGCTCGGGTCGGGTCTGAAATATGTCGCCACCGAGGTCATCCTCGGTCTGACGGTACAGGATCATTGGGACGTCGTCAAGTCTGCCGAACAGCACAACGCCAACGTCATGATGCTGGAAAACGTCTGTTACCGACGCGATGTCATGGCCGTGTTGCATATGGTCCGGCAGGGACTCTTCGGGGAACTGATCCATCTGCAGGGCGGCTACCAGCACAATCTCCAGGGAATAAAATTCAACAGCGGTGCCCACGACGGGGGCGTAGGCTGCGAGTTCGGTGAAGGGGCATTCTCCGAGGCCCGCTGGCGAACCAACCATTCCGTCCATCGCAACGGCGATCTTTATCCGACCCACGGTATCGGCCCGCTGGCGCATTACATCGATATCAATCGCGGCAATCTCTTCACCACCCTCTGTTCATTTTCTACAAAGACCCGTGGTCTTCATGATTACGTGGTCCGGCATTGCGGGGACAACCATCCCAGCGCGAAGGTGAAATTCAAGCTGGGCGATATCGTAACGACTTCTATCAATTGCGCCAATGGAGAAACCATCCTGCTTCAGCACGATACCAATCTCCCGCGGCCATATTCGCTGGGCTTCCGCGTCCAGGGTACCAACGGACTCTGGATGGATGTAGCCAATGGCATCTATGTGGAAGGACAGTCGAAAAACGATGCATGGGACCCCGCGTCCGCCTGGCTTGAAAAATACGATCATCCGCTGTGGAAACGCTGGAGCAAGGAGGCGGAAGGTGCGGGGCATGGAGGAATGGACTTTTTCGTCGACCATGCTTTTATCGAATCCGTCAAGCGGAAAACGCCTACCCCGCAGGATGTCTATGACGCGGCGGCATGGAGCGTGATCACACCATTGAGCGAGCAGTCTATCGAAATGGGGAATGCTACCGTCGCCTTCCCCGATTTTACCGGCGGCCAGTGGATGTATCGCAAACCGACATTTGCGTTGGGGGATGAATATTGAATTTAATAGGTACCTTTATAGTACAATCTTCCACCATGCGAACCCTGATGGCGATTCTGGCATCGATGATCGTCCTTGGTGCGACGGCTCAGACCCACCTGGCGATCCCCGCATATCCTTATGCTCCCTCGCAGCAGCTTTGGCTGACGCCCTCCTTTTATTTCAATCCTGGTTTCGTTCCATTCGACCAGTCGGCCCGAAAATGGCAGATTAAGCCGTATGCAAGCGTGTCGGCAGGCTATATCTTTCTAAATGGTGGGATATCTTATTTGTCCACGCCGGTGGGGTTTACATTCGCCAGACCGTTGAACAATAATATTGCGGCTTATACCAATCTCTCTTTGGCGCCCACGATCTTTAGCATGAGCAGTCTTTACTCGGCTCCGGCAGGGCTGTCGCCATATTCCGGCGCCGGGTATGGCTTAAGTACCCGGATAGAAGGGGGACTCATATACTCCAATGACGCAAGGACCTTTTCCATTTCCGGAGGCGTCAGCATAGAAAGGGGGAGTTATCAGTTATTTCAACCTGCCGCACCCCATTCCGCGAAGACTTCACCAATTTTTAAATGACTCGGGTACCGGCCCCATCGGCATATTGGCGGGCGGCGTCTTGGCGCTGAGAATGACGATATCTCTTACACCCCTCCCGCCATTGGC
>DASYSV010000513.1:0-4728 GCA_036010185.1 Puia sp. | reverse complement strand
GAGAAATAGGACCTCATCCGGATCATCATCACATAATAATATTCGATAGGGTCTATGTTCCAAATGACAGCGTTTCTAAAGGAGGACAAAAGTTGGTAATGCGGTGGCTATCAAAGGGCAGTATCGATAATGTCCTTGTTTTTCCGGTTTGCCAGACGACTCTGCAATATGTTCCAAAATTCCGGCTGAAGCGTAAGCCCATATTCTGCGATAAGGCGGTCGTGCCTTTCCTTCATTCGGGCGAGGATGGTGTTCAATTGCTCCTCGGAAGCACCCGCATGAAGATTTGCTAAAAATAATTGAGAATCTGCAAAAATCGCGGATTTTAGTTCGCTGGAAGTTGAATTTTCAGGTTCCATGTTGTGTTATACGTAACTAATCCTGTGCATATTGCAAAAATTGCACCAAAATCGTAAAGTATATACCGCTAAAAACCCGGGCCCTGGGTCGCGAAAAGAGCCGGGTTAATACGAGCGATATGACACTGAGACTGCTCGTCTATTTCCATACAAACAGAAAAATCAATGCCAGCGCGTTAGGACCTAAGATGTCCAAGTGTACTTAATAGAGAAATCACCGATTGAGGAGTATGTACGTTGAACAGGGCATGGGACGACTCATAGCCGACTTTTATAGTATACGCGCATTTTTTGTCGGCCAGGGCGCGGAACATATCTTCATCCGTACGATCGTCACCTATGGCGAGTATAAAATCGCCCGCCTCCCGACCGAGCAGATTGGAAACGAAAGTACCTTTATCCATTTGTCTGCTGCGTACTTCGACAATTTGTTTGCCCATGGTCACCTGGAATGATCGGCTCGCGCTTATCCCAGTCAGGACACCATAAAGATCCGTTTTTAACTTACTTGCGACTTGAGGATCCGCATTCCGGAAGTGCCAGACCATCGAGAAGTCTTTTTGTTCCACAAAGGAACCCGGACACTGCTCGGAATAATGATCCATTATGGGGATGATGTCCTCTTTCCATTTTGCCGGGGGTACGACGAGGTTTTGCCAGGCGGCCCCACGGTATCGGATCCGGGCACCGTGTTCGGCGGCGATATGGATGGGAAGTTGTCCCAACCAGGCCTCAAGCGTGTCGCTGTCGCGGCCGCTGATGATGCAGATGGAATTGCGCTCGTCCTCAGCCAATTTGCTGAGTGTTTCAAGCACCATATCGCTGGGTTTTGCCAGCGATGGCTGGATAAAGAAGGGCATCAGTGTGCCGTCGTAGTCCAGGAAGATAAGTCGCTTTTGAGCATGCCGGTAGCTTTCCAGCAGTTGTCGTTGGGAATACGCGTCAAAATAGCGCGCGTTGAATTCCTGCTGTTCCGACCGGGCATGTTCCAAGGTGTCCAATAAAGTTTTTCCCCAATGCAATACGTCTTGGCTGCTAACGGAATGGCGCATTGCTGCCATTCTTCTATTTTGTTCATCCACCCGCATCTCTAATGCCGCCTTTATGGCCTTTCCGATATTTGGGACGTCATTTGGGTTGACGAATAACGCTTCTTTAAGTTGTTCGGCGGCGCCATCGAACTCACTTAAGATCAGTATTCCTTTTGCGTCCGTGCGGCTGGCGATAAACTCCTTGGCATACAGATTCATGGCGTCTCTAAGCGGCGTCAATAACGCCACATTGCACAGTCGGTAAAGCGTCAACAGCTCTTCAAACCCCAACTCCCTATACATATAAAACACAGGTTGCCAGCCGAGTGTACCGAATTTCCCGTTCAGGTGACTGACGGCCTCATCGATCATTTTCTTGCGTTCAGCATACCGGGAGAGGTGCTCACGCGATGGTACAATGACGAGAATCAGGACGACAGTCTCCAGATAATCGACATTTTCCCGCAGGAAATAGTCGAATGCTTCGATCCGATTCAGCACGCCCTTTGTATAATCGAGTACGTCGATGGAGTAAATGATCTTCTTGTCCTTAAACCTTTGGACAAATTCAGCGGTTAGTTGCCGGAACTCAGGTAGATCATCGCCAGGACGATTGAACCTGGAGTAGTCGATGCCCAATGGAAAGGCCCCGGTTTTGATAAGCCTGTTTTCGAATTCGATGGTTTTGCCGTCTCCGCCTGTAGCAAGGGTCAACCGGGCGCAATTTCGGAAAAGAGTTGCGTATTCCTCGGTTTGAAAGCCGATCAGATCGGCGCCAAGCATGCCTTTCAGGAGTTGCTCCTGCCAGGTTCCCGGCAGATGTCGAAAGATCTCGAATGAAGGAAACGATATATGCAGGAAAAGACCGATGATAAGTTCCGGAAATCGCTGTCTTAACAATGCCGCTAAAGGCAATAATTGATAGTCATGTATCCATACGGTATCGCCCGGCCTGACAAAGCGCTCCATGCTATTGGCGAACTGGCAGTTCATGTCCAGGTAATTTTCAAAACCCACAGTAGTGAATTCCACATAAGAGGGAAAATAATGAAACAACGGCCACAATACCTTGTTGGCAAATCCCTGTTGCAGAGTTTCCTGGTGTCTGACTGGCAGGAAAATAGGATGCCAGTCATGACCTTTGTCGGGCAGCCGGTCTCGCAGGGACTCCCATACCAAAGGATTACATAACGCGATTCCGGTCCAGGTGATCTCCGGGAACGCAGACATACTGGCCTTCATTCGAAGAAAACACGACATAGCGTCTGCGATCTGGCCGTAGGTTGGTATGGCCACCATTCGACCGCGTTGCTCTACGAACTCGAATGGCAGAAGTCCCGTCACAATCAGAAGCCTGTTGGGACGGATCATAGTATGATTGCTTTAGTTAATCGTTTGTAAAGCTACCCAGAGTTGCCAAGATTGGCATTAAAAAGAAGTTAGAATTCAATTAGAATTCCTGAAGCGATCAGGTCCGAGCTTGCAACTATCCTCCTCGTGGGCGGCGCCAATGTAAATCACAGGAAGTTCCAGAAAATCATTGTCCTGATGATAACGCCTGCCAAATACAGTGCGGCTGGCCGCATCGGTGAGGAGCAATTGGCCAGGACGCTCAAAGCGAATGGCGTGGATGGTGTTTCTGCACAGGACGCCTATAGCTTTTGGTATGCAAGGGCGTATGAACCGGGGTATTATGAGACGACTAAAACCTGGAGCTGGATGTTGACAAACAGTATATATCCGATGCTTCAAAGGAGCCGCCTGGCAACCTTTCCGATACTGATGCCCTGTACCAGAATCGAAAATAAAACGATCAGATAGGTCATCGCCACGAAGCGCCCGCCGGACATTGAGGATGGTAAAGACAGCGCAAGGGCCACCGACAAACCACCCCGAAGCCCGCCCCAAGTCAGAATGCTGACGGCATTTTTTTCAAAGCAGGTATGCCTTCGTAATATTCCGATAGGTAACTGGACAGAAATATATCTGGCGAAGAGTACGATGGGTATTTCACCCAGGGCCAGCCAAAGTATCGGTAATGACATAGGAATAACGATCATTTCCAATCCGATCAGCAGAAAAAGCACGGTATTGAAGAGATTGTCGATCGCTCCCCAGAACTTATCTATATAGTCCCTTGTAGCCTCGCTCATACCATGAACCCTTGTCTTGTTTCCGGTGATGAGTCCTGCCATAACCATGGCAAGCGGCCCACTGACATTCATCCGTTCCGCCAAAGCGCAACCGCCCATGACTATTGCCAGGGTAATAAGGAGTTCGACTTGGTATTGATCGATGCTTCGGAGGAGCAGATAACCAGTATATCCCAATGCAAGCCCAAGTAAAATGCCTCCGGCCGCCTGTTGAAGAAACAGGACCGCAACTTGACCCGCGGACAGGTGCCCGATTCCTGCTTCGGCTACCTGGTAAAGACAGAGAAATACAACGATCCCAACGCCATCGTTAAAAAGAGATTCTCCGGTAATTTTTACCTCCAGCGAGGCAGGAATACCAGCCTTACGCAGAATGCTCAGGACGGCAATAGGGTCGGTGGGAGAGATCAGCGCTCCGAAAAGAAGGCAATACAGCAAGGCGATTGGCTCGTGAAGCAATTGACACAAAAAGTACACTAACAATCCCACAGTCGCGGTGGAAATAAGGACACTGATCGTGGAAAATGTCAGAATAGGCGTACTTTGCTTCAACAGGGCGTGACCGTCAAGATGAATGGCTCCTGCAAACAGCAGAAAGCCAAGCATGATTTTCACAAGGACAGTATAAAAATCAATCCCTCGTATGAATTTGGGCACTTCCTTAAAAAAGAATGGATCAATTAAGCCGAGAACAATAATGACCAATGAAGCCACCACGGAGATCAGCATTACTCCAATAGTTTCGGGCAGGCGCAGAAGCCGGTAGTTGATGTAGCCGAATAGTGCGGCCAAAACGGTAAGAATGGCGAGGACATTGTACAATTGCATTTGAACAACGAATTTGGGTTCGATCACGGAAATTACCCTTATTAAGGTAGCTGCCCAAATTCATGTAAGGCCATTGACTGTTACCTGATAATTGGTCGGTCAATCAGTTGCAGCCCCGGCGTTCTCATAGGCTGGCGGAGGATCGTCCTCCCTGAGAACGGAGCGCATGTATTGATATTTCAGATGGTCGTAAAGGGAGTGTTTGTCTACCAGCATAGAGACGAGACTGGCCACCATAGCCGCCAGCATGAGATGGAAGATAACATTGTGTCGGTCGGTCATTTCCAGCACGAGGATGGCAGAGGTAAAGGGAGTTCGGGTGACTCCGGTGAGGAACGCGGCCATGCCTGATAATAC
>DASYSV010000493.1:0-2560 GCA_036010185.1 Puia sp. | reverse complement strand
CATACACAGATGGCCCGCAATTGCCATACCCGCGTGGCACAATAATTACGTGCTTACCGGAAAACGGAGCTCAACGTCATGCAAAGCAAACTATTGAACGAAGGACCGGAAAAGACCTACGCGGTGATCCTCCAGTATGGGGAGGAGGCCATGGAGCAGCTGAAGAAATTCGCCACCAAAGAAAAGCTGTTCGCCTGCCGGTTTACCGCCATCGGAGCCTTCAGCAGCGCGGATGTGGGTTTTTTCGATTTTGCAATTAAGGACTATCAGCGGATCAGGATCGAGGAGCAGACCGAGGTGCTGAGCCTGGTGGGGGATATCAGCCTGTACCAGGACAAACCCAAGGTTCATGCCCATGTCGTATTGGGCAAACGCGACGGGACGGCTCATGGCGGCCATCTGCTTACCGGCATTGTCAATCCGACCCTGGAGATCATACTGACCGAATCGCCGGTGTGGATGCAGCGGACCGTGGATGAGAAGAGCGGTATCCCGCTGATAAGATTGTGAACGGTGGGGCGGCAAGCACCGGCCAATGACGATTTCTCAGAATTGAAGCACCATGAATAAAAAACCTGACCCCGCCAAGGCAAAACGCACCCGCCCGAAAAAGTACCGGGTGCGTAAGATCGTCCTGATCGTCATCGGGTCATTGATCCTGATCCTGATCGCGTTGCGGATCGCACTCCCGTCTATCCTGTTGAGATATGTGAACAAAGAACTCACCACGATCCCGGGATATACTGGCCATGTCGACGACATCGACGTCCACCTGATCCGCGGCGCCTATACTATCCGGGTCATCCGGCTGGACAAGACGGGCGGCAAGATACCCGTCCCCTTCTTTTCGGCCGATGCGGCCGATCTTTCGGTGGAATGGGGCGCGCTTTTTCACCGACGGCTGGTAGGAAAGATCATCGTCAGCCATCCGATCCTGAACTTTGCAAAAGGACCTACCAAAGAAACTTCCCAGACGGATATCCCGACGAAACCATGGACACAGGTGGTCAGCAATCTGATGCCGCTGAAATTGAACCGGTTCGAGATCTTCGACGGCGAGGTCCATTACCGCGATTTTTACAGCACCCCCAAGGTCAACATCTATGCCACCGACATCCACATCCTGGCAGAGAACCTCTCGAACGCCCGGCATCAGAAAGAACAACTGCCGTCAACGGTGGAGGCCACCTGCAACGGGATCTATGGCGGTCATGCCTGGTTGAAGATGAAACTGGACGCGCTGAATAACGCCCCCACTTTCGAGGCGAAAGCCGAGCTGACGAATATGGACATCACCAGGCTGAACGATTATCTCAGCGCCTATGGGAAGTTTACGGTCAAACAGGGAACGATCGGGATCTACACCGAGGCAGCCGCGAAGGACAACAAGATCGTGGGCTATACAAAGCCGATCATCAGGGATCTCCGGGTGGTCAACTGGGACAAGGACAAGGCGCATCCCCTGAAACTTGCCTGGGAAGCGATGATCGGAGCGGTGAACTGGATCGTGAAGAATAAGGGGAAGGACCAGACCGCCACCCGGGTTGAATTTTCCGGCGACCTGAAAAACCCGGATGTGAATGTTTGGTACATTATCGCGCAAACCTTGCGCAATGGATTCATCCAGGCTTTATATCCGGCGCTCGAGGAGTCGGTCAATATAAATTCCGTCGACAGGATAAAGGATTCGCCGCTAAAGGCCGAGTTCGAGAAAGGGAAGAAAAGCAAAAAAGATATCCGCCGCGAGAAACGGGCAGAAAAGCGGAAGAAGAAGGAGGAGAAAAAGAAGCAAGAAAAGAATTAGCATCAGCCGGCTGCCAACGCCGTCTTCAGTATCTTCCGCATATCGATGCCCTTACCGAGCACCGGCGCGAACAGATCGCCTTCCGTCTTGATCCGCGCCATCGCATTCTTCATGGTAAAGTGACTCATCCGCAATCCCTTTTTTACCTCCTCCCAATGCAAGGGCATACTGACGGTGGCTCCCGGTTTGGGCCGTACGGAATAGGGTGCGGCGAGTGTAGCCTTGGGCCGGTTCTGCAGGTAATCCACATAGATACATCCCTTCCGGCGCTGGGTCAGCCGCTGGATGCTCGTGATCTTCGGAAGCCGTCCGTGTACCCGCGTCGCGATGAGCTTGCCGAAGGCCTGACACTCTGCATAGCTGTATCTGGCACCCAGCGGGATATAGATATGGATGCCCGTCGAGCCGGAGGTCTTGGGGTAACCGGGAACACCCAGCTCATCGAGCACCTCCCTGGTCACCTGCGCTGTCCGGATCACCTGCCCGAAAGTGTTGTCCTCTGTCGGATCGAGATCGATGATACACCAGTCGGGGTTGTCCGGCTTGTCGATCGTGCTGTTCCAGGGATTCATTTCGATGGCGCCCAGATTCGCCATCCAGAGAAGACTCGCTTCGTCTTCCGGCACGAGGAAGTTCTTGTCCTCCCCGGTGCTGGTATGATAAGGCATCTGTATCACCCAATCGGGCGCTGTGGCCGAGACATCCTTCTGATAAAAGCTTTTCCCCGTGATGCCGTTGGGGTATCGGTTGAGGGAT
>DASYSV010000485.1:0-5680 GCA_036010185.1 Puia sp. | reverse complement strand
GTATTCATTTGTGCCGTCGCGGGAGTGGTCCTGCTGATCGACTGGTATATCCATCGCTGGGCGATGGATCTGCCGCAGCTGGAAGAGAAGATCGGCGAGGTGATCGACGATGCCCGTAAATTCCTGAGATCGCAGGGATTACGGGTTCCCGGCGGAGGACCGCACGTCCAGCCGCTGGTTGCCGCCGCGACAGCGGGAAAGATGACCACTTCGGTCCTTACAAGCGTGATCGCCGTGGTCATCCACCTGATCCTTATCGTGGTCTATATGATCATGCTTTTGACAATGCGATCGCATATCCGGGTCTTTTTCCTGCGGCTGGTACGCGAGGAGAACAAACCCCGTCTCCTGCTGATCATGAGCCGGTCGGTCCGCGCGGCCCAGGAATACATCTACGGAATGATGATCATCATCGTCTATCTGTGGATCATGTATAGCATCGGCTTTTCCATCGTCGGCATCAGGTATTCGATATTCTTCGCCATCCTTTGCGGTATACTCGAGATCATTCCGTTCGTAGGCAATATCACCGGATCGACGCTCACCTGCGTGATGGCCCTGTCGCAGGGCGGCGGTCTCCACATGGTGCTGGGCGTGCTTATCTGTTATTGCTTTATACAGTTTACGCAGTTTTATATCATTTCGCCGCTGGTGATGAGGGCGCAAGTCAACCTCTCGCTTCTGTTTACCATCCTGAGCCTTATCGCGGGTGAGCTTTTGTGGGGTATCCCGGGGATGTTCCTGGCCATTCCCTGTCTTGCGATCCTGAAGATCGTCTGTGACGAGGTGGCGTTCCTGCAGTCCTTCGGCTTCCTACTTGGCCGGGCGAAGCCCGCGGGACCTTCTCTTTTTCGGAGGAGAGCGAAAAAATAAAAACCAGGATATGGAAATACCCTGGTTTCTTTAAACCTTATCCTATTGGACTCCCTGTAAAAACAGGTCGTCGTCGGAACTTTTTTTCAAGTTCCTGCTGTTCCATTAAACTTATGCGTAAGATAGGATTCCTCCTTCGAGCAGTTTGTAGAGATTTTTCAGGATTTTAGCGGAAACCGAAACAGGAAACTGGTGCCCGTTTCGGGGGTAGATTCGACGGACACTTCGCCCCCCACCAGTCTGGTCAGGTAGCCCGTGATAAAAAGACCGAGGCCCTTCCCTTCGGGATTGTCGATCGGCCTTTCGGTCTGCAATGAGAGGGTGAGTCGTTCCAGCTTTTCCGGAGGGATACCCTTCCCCTGGTCCGATACCTTCAGTATCCAATGGCCGGTTTCAAGCGCAAAGCCGATCAGGATGCGGGAACCCGGAGGGGAAAATTTTAAGGCATTGACGAAGACATTGTAAAAGATGCGTGTGATCTTCCATTTGTCCGTCAGGATGTTCCGGGGAAATGCGCCATCGACGCGTATATCCACGCCAATTCCCTTCTCTTCGGCCAGGTGACGGTTCAATTCCACGATATGACGGACCTCTACCAGGGGGTCGAAGGGTTCCTCCTGCACTTCTTCGACTGCATCTATTTTGCTGCGGGTGAATTCGAGAAATTGATCGAGCAGGTATTTGTAGTATCGGGACGCCTCTATCAGGCTTTGGGCCACGGGCAGGGGCACTTCTTCCCCGGAAACCACTTTTTCGTACACGATAGCGCAAATGCTGGCTACGCCGAAATAAGCACCCCTGATATCATGGGATATGTGCTGAAAGAATACATCTTTTGCGCGGCCGGCAATAGTTTCGTCTGGCATTTGGCCGGCAAGATATAGAAATATCCTGTAGAAAATTGGTTAGAATAAGAGGAACCCTGTAGTGTTATGGGACCAACGCTTTTCCATCCCATGGCGACTAACCTCCTGATTGCCGAAGACCATAGCGTGACCCTCAAAGGACTGGGTCTGCTTGCGGAGCATATCCTGAAGAAACGATCCTTCGTAACCGTGGGCTCCTGCCATCAGCTGATGAAACAACTATCGACGAAAACGTTTTCGCACCTGATACTGGACATCATTCTCGCCGATGGAAGCGCGCTCGAGTCCATCCCTACCATCCGGAATCTGTATCCCGACCTGGAAATCATGATCTTCTCCGCGCAGCCCGTCATTCTTTATGAGCGGGCCCTGCTGCGATACCGCATTCGTTATATCGTCAGCAAGGACATGCCCGAGCTGGAAACCATCAAAACCCTGCGGCAGTTCCTGACCAATGAGCGGACTATCTCTCACCCCCTTTCCGACCGCAGTGAGCCGTTCGCCGGCATGCCGCCGCGTGAAATAGACGTGTTGCGCTTTTTGCTGAAGGGATGGAAAACGACACAGATCGCCGAAACCCTGAACCTCAGCATCAGCACTATTTCAACGCTGAAATCCAGAATCTTCCAACGGACCCAGACCAGCAATATCAGGGAGCTGATGGATCTCGCCAGTCTTCATCGTGTCTCCTAGAGGTATCGCGGCTTTTTTCATTATTTGGACGGATACCAATTCCGCAATCTCACGTCGATATTCTTGTCCCCTGCCTCCACCTTCGTCCTGAACGCATTCACATCGCTGAATCCGCCCTGCCCGCGGTAATGGTAGGGATACACAATATGCGGTTTGAACGCCAGTACGGCATCCGCGGCCTCATCGACATTCATCGTATACGGCAGGTTCATGCAGACGAAGGCGATGTCGATATCCTTCAGGGCCCGCATCTCGGGAATGCCTTGCGTATCGCCCGAGAGATAGATATTCTTACCGCCGATGCCCAGCACATATCCGTTGCCCCGGCCCTTCGTATGCATGGCGGTGGGGCTTTCCGGGAGATTGTACATGGGAATGGCATCGATGGTGATGCCGGATTGCGTGGTGTGCGCCCCGTTTGCGAGGACCACCAGGCGCGCTTTCAGGGAATCGGGGAGCTTATCCGCCACGACCCTCGGTACGACCAGGATCGTATTCGGCGTGCGAACTGCGGCTATCGTCTTCGGATCGAAATGATCTCCATGGATATCGGTGATAAGGATGATATCGGGCGCCCGGATACCGGTATAATTGGCCGCGCCGCCGGTGGGGTCGGCATAGATGGTGATCGTTGGCAGCGACAGGACGAGGCTGGCATGCACTATCGGCTGGATGCTAAGCGAACCCATTTTCGTGGACACGACATCGGGAGCGGCACGTTGCGCCTCCGTCTGTGCCAATGCCAGCACGAAAAGAAAAGCGAGGAAGATATGTTTACCTCGGGAATTTAATGTCTTTGCAATGGTCTCGGTGAATGCTTCGCATTTCATGATTTATTGTTTGTTCGCTAAAGATAGCCGTTATACGCGGATATAGATCTTCCTTTTATCCAGCCACCAGCCGAGCAGCCAGTACAGCAGGATCAGACACAGTGCATACAGCAGAGAGGCGTTTTCGGCCCGGCCCATCGACAGGGGTTTGCAGCAATACTGATGGAACCATCCGAGCGGGCTGGTCACACCGCCCTCTCCATCGGGCACATGGATCAACGCCAGTGCGCGAGGCACGACCCCGCTGAGGACGAAGATGAACAGCGGGTTCTTCCCGAAGACGTTGCAGAAACTACTCCATACACCATGCGCCTTCCTGAACTCGATGAAATAGATCAGCACAGACAGACAGGCGCATGCCCAGCCACCGGCTACCAGGACATAGCTGCTGGTCCAGATCTTTTTGTTGATGGGGAAAATACCTCCCCAGCAATATCCCGCGAACAGGAGCAGGATGCCGGCCACCAGGAGATGGGACAACATTTCGTAGCTGGTCCCCTTGAGCCGGATATAGCTGCCGGCGAAATAGCCCAGCACTACGCTGACGATGGCAGGTATCGTGCTGGTCAGCCCTTCGGGATCGAAGGCCACCCCTTCTCCATGATACATATGCGACGCCCCGAATACGGCTTTATCGACGCTGGTCCCGAAGTAACCGGAAAGACTGTATGGATCGGCAGGATCACCGAGCAATAAACACATGGCCCAGTAGATGAGCAGCAAACAGCCACAGATCACGAAGGCGCCCCTGAATTTTGCGAAATAGACCGTACATGCCGCGAGGCCGTAGCAAACTGCGATACGCTGCAATACGCCCATCACCCGTATGCCGGATATACCGCCGTTTGCATTCACCCAGGTCCAGCCTTTAAAAACCAGGTGTCCGTCGTCCCAACGTATGAATGGGAACCAATTGAGCAAAAGCCCTATGACAAAGATGAGAAGCGTCCTTCGGATCACTTTTTTCAGGAAGTTGGGGGTGCCCTGCTGCTCCATTTTGGGCATGACGAAGGCCAGGGCGTTCCCCATGGCAAATAAAAAGAAAGGGAATACGAGATCGGTCGGTGTCAGTCCATGCCAGGGCGCATGATCCAGCGGGCCATAGGCGGCGCCCGCCTGATTGTTGACGAGGATCATAAAGGCGACCGTCGCCCCCCGAAAGACATCCAGCGAATAGTAGCGTTGGTTCATAGGCGGTGAAGATAGAAAAAAAAGCCGCCTCCGGTCAGCCTCCGGTCACCGTATCTCATTGATCCGTCGGAAAAACTCATCCCTGCAGCCGCGACTCAACGGGATGTCGCGCTGTCCGATACGGATGATATCGTTCCGGACAAAGTCGATCTTATCCAGCATTACGATAAAGGATTTGTGCACGCGCGTAAACCTGGCGGGAGGGAGTCTTTCTTCGATGGCTTTGAGGCTCAGTTTTGAAAGGATGGGTTTCGCGGCAGCCGTCAGATGGATACGTATATAATTACGGAGCGCTTCGATATAAACGATCTCATTCAGGAATATTTTCGTCAGCTGGTATTCGGTATGAATGAACAGATAATCGGGCGCGGCCTCCGGGGACCCGGCTCCCTTCAGTTTGAATCCCTGGTATTCCAGCGCCTTGTTCGCCGCCCTCACAAACCGGTCGAAGGCCACGGGCTTGACCAGATAATCCAGTACATCCAGGTCGAAGCCCTCCACCGCATAATTCCGGTAGGCGGTGATGAAGATGACAATCGGTTTGCCCGGAAGGCTTTTCAAAAGGCTGAGACCGCTGATACCCGGCATTTCAATATCGAGGAAAAGCAGGTCTACCGGTTGCTGTTGCAGGACCTCCATGGCCGCAAACGCATTCTTGCATTTACCTACCAGCCGCAGGAATGGCACCTGCCGGATATTGTCCTCCAGGATATCCAGCGCCGGAGTTTCATCGTCGACGGCCAGGCAATTGATCATTGTAAGGGAATGTTTAGTTGAATGATAAACCAGTGTTCCGATTCACCCACATCCAGGCGGAGCTTATCCGTTCGTTCCAGCTCATAACACCCGGGATACATCATCTCGAGCCGTCGGGTCAGATTGCTCAACCCGATGCCGGCCGGTTTGTTCTCCCGCTCCCGGACCAGCGGGCTATACTTATTCTTCACGGTCATGACCAGCCGCTTGTCGTCCGGGGTCTCGATATCGATCAGGATCAACGGGTCATTTACGAGACCGATGCCATGTTTAAAGGCGTTTTCGACCAGGGGGATCAGCAACATCGGTTCTATACGGCTACCGCCGGGGTTTTCGGGGACATTCAAGCTGACCGTCACATCACCTCCGAAACGCAGCATCTGCAGATCGATATAGGCGCGAAGATAGCCGATCTCGTCCTCGAGAAAGATCGTTTCATTCTCGGTATTATACAGCATATAGGTCATCAGC
>DASYSV010000457.1:0-13440 GCA_036010185.1 Puia sp. | reverse complement strand
CTTCGGGGGGATGGGATGGAATGAAGACTTCGGCAGGGGTGGATTGAATGAGCGATTCAGGTGAAATGGATGGAGAAGGGGGTGGGGTGATGAGGATCTGCTGGATCATATTGCGGTATGCCTGGAGGGTGTCCGGTTTGGGGACGACATCCTGTGCGCCGAGCTCAAGGCATTCGTTGTAAAAATCCCTTATCTGATAAGTAGAATAGACTATGACGGGAATGTCGCGGAAGCGGGGAGTAGCCTTAAGATAGATGAGGCTTTCCTTCCCTGTCATTTGGGGCATATTCTGGTCAAGGATGATCATTTCCGGTAATTGGTCATCGGGAAGCTTGTCCAAAAGCGACACCAATTCCAGGCCGTTCTCTGCGCACACCACGGCTGCGTCCGGGTGTATTTGAGATAGTATCTCTTCAAATATCTGACGATCGTCCGTGTCATCGTCCACCAGCACTATTTTCTTGTATTTCAGCATAACAACATCGGTTTTTATCATTTTCAACGGGTTACGGGCAATATCCACTCGAAGCGGGAGCCATTGTTCTCGCTGCTGTAAGCGGTGATGAGGCCATTATGGCGCTCGATGATCTTTTTGGTCACGGCCAGGCCAATACCTGTGCCTTCGAAGCGGTCTTTGGGGTGAAGGCGTTGAAAGAGTTTGAAGACGTTGTCGGCAAATTTTTCTTCAAATCCGATGCCATTGTCGGTGAGGCTGAACCGGTGGAAGCAGCCATCGGGGTCCGGCGGTGAGTCGAATGCCTTTTTGGCGATGCGTGAGCTTTCGAGACGGATGACGGGTGGTATTTCAGGGCGGGTGAACTTGAGGGCGTTGCTGAGGAGGTTATGCAGCACCTGTCTGAACTGACCCGGATTGACGTCGAGTTCGGGTAGCTGGCCGGCGCTTACGCAAGCCTGTTTTTCGCGGATGGTGATCTCGAAATCTTCGAGGACTTCGGCGAACATGGTGTTGAAATCCGTGCGTCTGAAACTGGGCACGTCGGCGGAAAGCCGAGAGAAATTGAGAATGTCGATGATCAGCGATCGCATGCGTTCGGTGCTTCGGATGATCTTCTCAAAATAAATTTTTACTTCTTCGGGAAGGACTCCTCCGAATTTGTCCTGTATTGCCATGGAGAAGAGATGGATCTTGCGGAGTGGCTCCTGCAGATCGTGCGAAGCGATGGAGGCGAACTGCTGGAGATCCTGGTTGCTGGTCTCGAGGGTGTCGTTCAGCTGCCGCAACTGGGTCGTTCGTTGGGCCACCTTGCGTTCCAGATCCTCTTTGGCCCGGGCTATTTCCTGCTCGGCCTTTTTGAGATCGGTGATATCGAGCATGGAACCGAGCATTCGGTAAGGTGTACCATTTTCATCATGGAGGATATAGGCGCGGTCGAGGACGTGGGCGTAGCGTCCGTCTTCCCGGCGGAATCGGTAGTCCCTCGACCATTGAGACTGATGGGAATTGATGGCTAAATAAATGCTTCCGGAGGTGGCTTCCCGGTCATCGGGGTGGATCATCTCCAGCCATCCTTTGCGATCGGTGGGCGCGGTGCCCGGCGTTTCGTAGCCGAATTGTTTATAAAAAGTGTCACCCCACCATATGGTATTGTTGACGAAGTCCCAGTCCCAGAGGGCGTCGTTGGTGACGCGCGAGACAAGCCGGAATCTTTCTTCGCTGATGGCAAGTGCCCTGGTCCGTTCGATGACCTTGTCTTCGAGCTCGAGGTTGAGCTTTTTGAGGGTTTCGCGGGCGGTGATGAGTTCCATATAATTGGCCCGCAGGCGATCTTCTGCCAGCCGTCTTTCGGTGATGTTGGTGAAAGTGGCGACGAAGCCGTCCATCATCTTCACGATGGTGAATTCGTACCATTTGGATTCCTCCTTGCTGCGGAAGATGCCGCGGTGGCTGTCGTCGCCGCCGGCCACGTCGAGATATTTCTGGAGCAGATCGGCTGTGGCCAGCGCGGGCAGGTCTTTTTTCAGCGAGAGGCCTTTCAGGTCGTCGTTCGACCGGCGGAGCATGGCGTTGGCGGCGTAGTTGGCGGAAAGCACGATGAAATCGTCGATGCCGTCTTTGCTATTCCTCTTCGACTGGAAGGCGAATATGGCGCTGGGGCTGCTGTTGAAGACCCCGCGGATGATGTTATTGAGATCGGTTATCGCGGTGATATCTATGAAAGCTATGATAGCCCCGTCATTCTTCCCTTCGTGCGTGAGATAGGGCATGATGCGCATGAGGAGGTTCTTGCCGCTGACCAGCTGAACCTCTTTTTCGAGTGGCCGGCCGGTGCGCAGAACGGTTTGTACGTCTCCGAGCAGGTTCTCCGACCGGATATTATTAGAGATATGGGTCAGGGGTCTTCCCATGTCGGAATCGATGAAATTGATCATCCGGGAAGATGCAGGGTTGAACTTGCGGATGCGCAGCTTCCCGTCGAGGAAGACCTGGGCGATGTCGGTGCTCCGGAAATAGTTGTTGAGATCGTCGTTCACCTCGAGCAGCTCTTTGATCTTGAGCTGGTGTTCCGTATTGAGGGTGATGAGCTCTTCATTCAGCGACTGGAGCTCTTCGTTGGAGCTTTGGAGTTCTTCGTTGGCCGAGAGGAGCTCTTCGTTTGTAGACTGAAGTTCCTCGTTGGTGGCCTCGAGGTCTTCGATGGCGAGCTGCAGGTGATTTTTGGTCTCGTTGAGTTCGGATTCCAGGGCGCGGACGTATTCTTCTTCATGGGTGATATGGCCGTTGATGCCGTTGGAGGTTCTGCCGTCGCCGTTGACTGAATGGACTTCGGAGGAGAGCTCGCGGAGGACGAGCATGGTAAAGGGAGCGCCCGGTGCAGCACCTGTGCTTCTTCCTCCGGGCCGGATATAGATCTCCGTGGCCACCATCGTATCGTCCTTCTGGTAGCGGATATTTTTCAGATGTATCTTCTCGCCTGTTCTTTCGGCCCGTCGGATCTCGGCGCTGAGCAGGATGGATATAGGAGAGGGCACCATCCGGAGAAGATTGAGGTGCAGCTGCCGGCGCGGGAGGGCCAGGAATTTTTCATAAGGCCCAAGTGTTTCGCGTATATCGAAGCCTGCGTCGATATAGAGGATCACGACGGCGAGGTCCTGCGTCAATACCTGTTTGAAATCTTCCCAAAGGAGGGATTGCGACCGCGTGTCCTTTGACAACTGTAATTGTTTGGCGTCTTTCATCCGGGTGGTAAAGCCTTCCGGATTATTCTGCTGGGTGTACCAGGTGGGTTTGGATTCGGCGGTCTTTTGATAGATCTTCCAGCGGGCGCTGATCTCGCGGACGTCTTTTTTGATGAGCGAGGAGTTTTCGGAAGGGCCGAGGAAGAGGAAGCCGTCTTTGCCGGCCGCGAACAGCAACAGTGAGAAGATGCGTTGCTGCATAGCCGGATTGATATAGATGAGCATATTCCGGCAGGAAATGAGGTCGTTCTTGATAAAAGGAGGGTCCTTGATGATATTGTGTTTGGCGAAGACGATCTGTTTCCGGATTCGCGGAATGATGGCCAGGCCTTTTGCGGTGCGGGTGAAATATTTTTGAAGGAGACGGGAGTCCACATCTTTTTCAATGGAAAGCGGATATTCCCCCGCCGAAGCGAACTGTATGGCTTCCGGATCGATGTCCGAAGCGAAGATCTTTACGGTGAGGTTTTTTGCCGTTGCTTCCAGCACCTCATCGACGACCATTGCGATGGCGTAGGCTTCTTCTCCCGTACTGCAGGCGGTGACCCAGATCTTGATCGTATCATCCTCCTCTTTATTTTCTATGATGGCGGGGACCGCCTTTTCGCGAATGAGATCGAAGGCTTCGGGGTCACGGAAGAAGCGGGTGACGCCGATGAGGAAGTCCTGTCCCAGCTGTTTGATCTCTTCATTGTGATCCTGAAGGTAGTCGATGTATGATTCGGGGTCGACGAAACTGCCCTGGATCATGCGTTTGGAAATACGTCGCAGGATGGTGGGGGTTTTGTAGTAATGGAACTCGACGCCGGATTCCTTCCGTATGAGATCGAATACCGTTTTCAGGAACTGGTCATCCTGTTTCTCGTTGCCGTAGAGGAAAGCGGGGGGTGGCGAGATATGTTGCATGATCTCCCGGAAGATCTGTCCGGCGGGCAGGATGTAGTCGGCATTGCCCGCCGCAATGACGCTGTTGGGCATACCATCGAACCGGGATTTGGCAGGGTCCTGGACGATGACCAGACCACCTGCTTTTTTGATCGCTTCGGTACCTTTCGTGCCGTCGGTTCCGGTGCCGGAAAGGATCACTGCTATCGCTTTTTCCTTTTTTTCTTTAGCGAGGGAATAAAGGAAGACGTCTACCGCATTATTAGGGGTCTTACCGTTCTTCTTTTCCACCAGCTGGAGCTGGTGTTTCCGGATGGTGATGAACTTGGTGTTGGGGATGACGTATACGCATTTTCGTTCGATCTTCTGATTTTCGGTGGCCTCAAATACCTTCATGTCGGTGTGACGGGCTACGAGCTCTACCAGGAGGCTTTTGTAATCCGGAGAGAGGTGCTGGACAATAATGAACGAAATATCGGGGGCTTCGGGCATGCTGTCGAAGAATTCGTGGATGGCTTCGAGGCCGCCCGCCGATGCGCCGATCGCTACAACGTAGTGATTAAATTTGTTTGCTTGTGTACTCATATAAAAAGCTCTTCAGGTTTTCGGCTACCGTGAGTTGTTCTTCCTTCCATGGCTGGGAGGTGCCACTGACGATCTCCCGCCATTGTTTGAATGAGTGACGGGGGTGATAGTTCAGTCCGTCTTTTTCGAAAACGATGCGGCCTCCGGGGTCGCCGCCCCAATCGATGATCCTTTTTTCTTCAGGGCGGAACAGGAGGAGGTATTTTTCTTCTTCGGGGTGGTAGGGGATGGCGAGCAGACCGCTCGCGATGTCCGGATATTGGGTTGCCTGGTCGAATTGTCCGGCGAGATGATCGGTATGGAGTGTCCGGGTAAGGCGGCGTGTATTGAGCCACAGCAGCATCTCATCGAGATTTTCCTTATCGGGGAGGATACCTTTCGTATCGAGCCGGCCACCATGGCTCATGACTGCGCCGTGGGCATCGAACAGTTGGAGGAGGGTCGCATCACCTTCCAGAAGGCCACGGTAAAGGTCCCGGCTGTCGTATGTTTGTTCGAGGAGACGGGCATAAATGTCTCTTATACGAATATTCGCCTCTTGTTTTTCCTTGTTGTAGAGGGAATTCATTCGGGAGGATATGAAATCCGAAAGCAACTCGAACACCGAACAGAGCTGGAAGCTAAGATGTCTGGCAGTTCTGTGATGACAGGCGATGAGGCCCCAGAGTGAATCGTTGTTGAGGATCCGGGTAGACATGGAAGCAGTGACGCCCATATTGGCCAGGTACTCCAGGTGGACAGAGGCCGCGCCCCGGACATTGCAGTCGGAAAGATCGGTAAAGGATTGGGTAACAGGATTGATGACGGGGTATATCTTGACGGGCTGATAATTACGATCGGGGATATACCGGTATGGATTGTGAAGGTAGAGCGCGCGGGCCTGTTTTGGAATATCCGATGCGGGGAAGGTGAATCCCAGATAGGATTCCATATCCTTTTCGCATTCTTCGGCGATGACCGTACCGTTCCAATCGCGGTCGAAGCGATAGATCATGACCTTATCGAAGCCGGAGATGCGTCGGAGCTCGCGGGCGGCGATGGCACATATGGCCGAAGTGGTGGTAGCGCTTTCGATCAGCGCCATGGAGTATTTTATTTCCTGATAGATGCTGACGAAGGAGCTTTGTTCTTCTTCTCTGTAGGGTCGTACATCGACTTCGGCGAGGATATGGCTTTCCTTTACATGCAGCAGGGCAAGGTATTTTTCGCCGTGGATGGGCCAGATCTGGGGTATCCTGTCGGAGTTGTCGCCGGAGGCGATCCGTTGAAGAAAGCCGAAAGCGGCGTTGTCGAGGAAATCCTGCAGGGATCGCCGGATCAGGTCGGGTGCAGTCATCCGGAAAAGGGGTTCTACGTTTTCGCTTGCCTGAACGATCTCCAGTGACCTGCGGGAGATGACCAGCAGGACGCCGTATGGTTGTACGGTGTTGATCAGATGAATGGGGACTTTGCCGCAGAGTTCCGAATCATAATTGGGGTTGGAGCTCATTTTTATCGATCCAGTTTTTGAAGGTTATGAACGTATCCTGAGCCGCCGCCAGGATATCTTGTCGCTGGGCGTTGAAACAGGGTTGATCGAGGTAGTCTTTGAACGACTGCCAGCGTTTGTCGGTCGCGGCTCCTTCGCCATTGAAAAAAGACAGGCTATCGCGGAGGCCGATCTGTTTGTCGATCATGCCTGCTATGATGCGACCGCCGAGGGCGCTTCCTTCCAAAACGTAGAGCGCGCCGAGGGCACGGGCGAAGGAGTCGATAACCGGCAGGTGGTCACAGTCTTCATGGTGGTGAAGCGGCAGACCGGAATCCATGATATCCCGGAGAAGAGCATCCGACCGTCTCTCTCCGACAAAATAGGGAAGATCGTCACGATCTCCGACGCTCAGAGAGCCGATACCGTCAGACCCGGGGACGCCCATGGAGCCTGCCAGGTCGTTCCCCGTAAGATGGCGGCCGATCAGATCTTCCATTGGGCTATAGAATCCATAGAGCCAGTAGAGTAGCTGTATATATTCCTCTTTCGAGCGGAGTTGTTTCAGCGTCGCGACCATCTTTTTTTCCGTTGCCTGGTGAGGCGTACGCGTGGACTCCTTTAGTTCGTCAGTCAATAACATACCTGAATGAATTGATGATGTTTGTGGCGGGATGCGCATTCGATTGTACAATGGTTGGGGAAAAACTTCCCCGTTGAACTACGCCGGAGGCCGGGAGCAGTACCCATATTATAAAGGAATATGAAACCCAGTGTGGAATGGAACAAAAACGCGGCCATTTTTTGGGGGCGGATGGGTGAGAGACATCCGTAAGAGGGATCAGGGGGAAACTTTTTCCAGGGTAATGATGACCAGTTTGGATACGGGAGTATTGCTTTTAGCGGCCACAGTATCGATCGGGACGAGCACATTGGCCTCGGGAAAATAGGTCGCGGCGCATTGTACCGGAATGGGATAGGGGACCACTCTGAAGCGATGGGCCGTCCGGCGGATGCCGCCGTGGTCGTTGTGGATGTCTACAATATCATTCGGGGTCAGGTCGCGGTCGCGGATATCGGTCTCGTTGAGGAAGATGACCCGTCGTTCGTTGAAGACGCCGCGGTACCGGTCGTCGAGGCCATAGATAGTTGTGTTGAACTGGTCGTGGCTGCGGACGGTCATCATCATGAGCTGGCGGTTTGTGAGATCGATCCGGGCCGGTTTGGCAACGTTGAAATGCGCTTTTTGGTCGGGGGTGGTGAAGCGGCCTTCGCGGGGCGGGTTCGGCAGGTAGAAGCCACCGCTTTCGCGCACACGAAGATTGTATTGGGTGAAACCGGGGATGGTGTTTTCGATATCGTTGCGGATGGTGTCGTAATTTTTTTGGTAATTATCCCAGTCGATGTTGGCTTCGGGGGCGCGCGCTCCGAACGTGGCGTTGGGCGTGCGCGCTTCGAACGTGGCTTTGGCGAGGCGGCAGACGATGGCTGGTTCGCTGAGCAGCTGGTCTGAAACGGGCGTGAGCACGCCTTTGGAAGACTGGACGACGCCCATGGAATTCTCGCAGGAGACGAACTGTTCGGTACCGCCGGTGAAGTCCCGGTCACTACGCGCCAGGCAGGGAAGTATGAAGGCCTCCTGTCCGTGCACGAGATGGCTCCGATGCAGCTTTGTTGAGACATGGACGGTGAGCCGGCAGCGTCGAAGAGCTTCTGCCGTATAGTTGGTATCGGGGGTAGCTGAAAGGAAATTACCGCCCATGGCGAAAAATACTGAGGCTTTGCCGTCGTGCATCGCCCGGATGGCATTTACGACATCCAGACCGTGGTGTTGCGGTGGGCGAAAACCGAATCGTTTTTCGATCGCATCCAGGAAGGCTTGTTTCGGCTGTTCCCAAATGCCCATGGTCCTGTCGCCCTGAACGTTGCTGTGGCCGCGTACCGGGCATGTTCCGGCGCCGGGTTTCCCGATGCTACCTTTGAGCAGCAGCAGGTTGGCGATCTCCCTGATGGTGTCGACCGCATTAGTGTGTTGGGTGAGGCCCATCGCCCAGCATATGATGATCTTCTTTTTATCTTTCAGGATGTTTGCGGCCTTGCCGATGTCGGCGGTGTGGATACCGCATGCCTCCGAGAGGTCGGTCAGGGAGGTCTGTTGCAGGTATTCGATGAACTCACCGTAACCGGCGGTCCGGTCACGGATGAACTCCAGATCGAAGACGGTGCCCGGCGCCCTTTGTTCTTCGAGTAGTAGCAGGAGCTCGATTGCCTGGAGGAGCGCCATATCGCCGTTGAGCCTGACCGGTAGATAGAGATCGGTGAGCTGGGTCGCGAAGCCGAGGATGCCGGGTAGTTGTTGCGGATTGCTGAAGGCCATCAGACCTGTTTCCGGTAACGGATTGACGGAGATGATGGTGGCTCCATTGCGTTTGGCTTTTTGCAGAGCGGTGAGCATCCGCGGAGCGTTGGTGCCGGGGTTTTGCCCCATGATGATGATCACTTCCGCGATATAGAGATCGTCGAGACGGACCGAGCCTTTACCGAGACCGAGGGCCTCGCTGAGTGCGGCGCCGCTGGATTCGTGACACATGTTGGAACAATCGGGCAGGTTATTGGTACCGTACCGGCGGGCGAATAGTTGATAGAGAAATGCCGCTTCGTTGCTGGTACGGCCAGAAGTATAGAAAATGGCCTGGTCAGGTGAGGGAAGGGAATTGAGGATGTCGGATATGTGTTTGAAGGCTTCGTCCCAGGAGATGGGTTGGTAATGGGTAGCACCTGGCGGCAGGTGCATCGGTTGGGAGATACGGCCTTTGCTGCCGATGTCCCGGTCGGAGAGCAGTGCCAGGTCTTCGACTGCATTTTCGGCAAAGAATTCCGGGGTGAGCTTTTTGGTCGTCGCTTCTTCGGCAATGGCTTTGGCGCCATTCTCACAGTATTCGGCTATACCTGAACGTTCGTCGTCGGGGTCCGGCCATGCGCAGCTGGGGCAGTCATATCCTCCTTTTTGGTTGACGCGGGCCAATGCTTTGAGACCGCGGGTAAGACCGGCTTCACCGATGACATGGCGGAAGCTGGACAGGATGGCGGGGATGCCGACCGCTTTGGGAGCGATTTGGCCGGTATGAAGATGGTGGAGGGCGTCCGGATTTTCGGGGGAAGGAATGTTTTGAAGGGTGCCCGGGCTCTCGGGGGAAGGAATGTTTTGAAGGGTGCCCGGATTCCCGGAGGGAGGAATGTTTTGAAGGGTGCCTGGGCTCTCGGAGGAAGGAATGTTTTGAAGGGTGCCTGGGCTCTCGGGGGAAGGAATGTTTTCATCCTGAGGAGGCTGATCGCTAGGTATTTCGTTGTTCATAAGATTAATATTCATGATCGGATGCGGTGGGCGCCCGAGTATATGTTACATCTTCTGTCCCGCAGGAAGCCTACCAAAGTGATGCCGGATTCTTCCGCGGCCTGTACTGCGAGGCTGGAGGGAGGTCCTACTGCGGCTATTATAGTGATGCCGGCTGTGGCGGCCTTCTGGATGAGCTCGAAGCAGGCGCGTCCGCTAAGAATGAGGATGGAATTTGTTTCCGGGAGACTATTGCGCAAAAAGCAGTAGCCGATGAGTTTGTCGAGGGCATTGTGACGTCCGATGTCTTCGCGGAGGACGATGATCTGGCCGGAGTGATCGAAGAGAGCGGCGGCGTGGAGGCCGCCCGTGGAATCGAAGATATCCTGGCTCGCGCGGAGGCGTTGGGGGAGTTGGAACAGGAGATCGGCGGAGATAGGCGGGAAGGACTGGGCTGTCGGGGACGGATGTCCGGCGGCGGTGTGCGGGAAGGACTGGGCAGTCTGTGAAGGGGACGGATGTCCGGCGGCGGCTGGTTGTGGTCTGCGGAGCGCATCGATGGATAATTTGCCGCAGACGCCGCAGCTGGAATTGGTGTAGGAGCTGCGTTGGGTCCGGCTGAGATCGGGAAAGAAGGATTCGTGAAGACAGATAAGGATGGAATCGGGATCGGATCGTGTCCGGATGATCGGTGTCGGACCGGGGAGGATGCCTTCGGAGAAGAGAAAACCGAGGGCCAGCTCGGTATCATGGCCGGGAGTGCGCATGGTCAGGGAAATATTCTGTTCGATGCGGGCTGCAGAGGGTCCGTATTGCAAGCGGATCTCGAGGGGTTGTTCGACGGCGACGGGGTCAGTGGTCTCGATGAGTTGGCCGGACTGTATCTTATGTACGGGCAGGATGGTGATCCCGGGGGGTGAAGCGGGCGATGGAATAGAGGAAGCTGGGGATGGAATGGAGGAACCGGGCATATCCAAATTTACATTAAATTGGGGGATGATTAGGTATTGCCTGCTATTGTTGTTTATTTCGGCGACTTTTTCTGTTGTGGCACAGTCGACATCCGCTGACGAGCAGCGACGGTGGGAAACGGAGGCTTCAGCCGTGACCATTGCAAGGGACAATTGGGGTATCCCGCATATTTATGCAAAGACCGATGCGGAAGTAGTCTTTGGGCTTTTGTATGCCGAGTGCGAGACGGACTTCGCGCGGGTGGAGAAGAACTACCTGGAGCAACTGGGCCGGCAGGCGGAAGCATATGGCGAAAACTATCTTTATACGGACGTCATGATGCGGCTGATCTATGACAGCGCTCAGGCGGTGGCAGATTATGAGCGTAGTCCCGCGTGGATGCACCGGTTGCTGGACGCATTTGCGGACGGGGTCAACTATTACCTTTATAAACATCCGGAGGCGAAGCCCCTGGTATTGAAGCGTTTCAAACCGTGGTATGCGCTGATGTTCACCGACGGCAGTGTATCGGCGACGAGTACGGGTGGGGCCAGATTGGATGAGATCAAAAATTTTTATGGTGGGCATGAGGGATTGGCGATGGGACATCCAGTGCATTCCATGAGGGCTGTGTCGGATGTGGAAAAGATGGTGCTGGCGGACAGGGGGATCGGGGCGTCCGACGGGTCGGATGGTAGTGTGGTGAAGGGCAAGGGTCAGGAGCAGTGGGCGCCGGAGGCGGGGAATGGGGGGGATGAGGATGAGAGGGGCAGCAATGGTTTTGCGCTTTCGGGTTTCCGAACGGCCTCGCAGGCGACCGAGCTGTATATTAACCCGCATGTACCATTTTATTTTCGTCTGGAAGTGCAGTTGGTGAGTGAAGAAGGGCTCAATGCGTATGGGGCCGTGACCTGGGGGCAATTCTTCGTTTACCAGGGGTTCAACGCGCACTGCGGCTGGATGCATACCTCGAGCGATGCGGATGTAGCCGATCTGTATGCGGAGAAAGTGAAACGAATGGACAACGGATGGGTCTACGAATATGAAAGTCAAACGAGACCGGTGAAAGAGAAACCGTTCGTCGTATACTACAAAAAAGACAGTGGGCTGGTGGCATACCCGGTAAAGGGTTATTATACGCATCATGGACCGGTGATGTGCAGCCGTGAAGGAAGGTGGCTGAGTCTCAAGGAATATAACCGCAGTCTTGACGCCTTGCTCGAGGCATGGCTGATCACGAAGGCCAATACCTTCGATGAGTACAAAAAAGCCATGGATCTCAGGGCCAATACGACCAACAATACCGTATATGCGGATGATCAGGGGAATATTGCCTATTGGCATGGTGACTTCATGCCTCGCCGGGACAGCTCGTACAACTGGTCGTTGCCGGTGGATGGAACTACGGCCGCCACCGAATGGAAAGGCGTTCATACGCTGGATGAGATCGTGCATGTCTATAACCCCGCGACGGGATGGATCGAAAACTGCAATTCCACTCCTTATACCTCGTCGGGGAACAGCAGTCCTCAACGTAGTCAGTACCCGGCCTATATGGCGCCGGACGGAGAGAATTTCAGGGCACTGAATGCGCAACGGATGTTGAGCGGAGCCAATGAGTTCACGCTGGACAGTCTGATCAGCAAAGGATATGACCACTATCTTACGGCATTCGATGTATTGTTGCCGGCCTTATTCAGCGCCTACGGATCGGCTAATGACAGTGTGCGCAGGGTGTTGCAGGAGCCCATCGGGATATTGCAGAAATGGGATCGCCGGTCGGGGGCCCGTTCGGTGGCCACGACCCTGGCAGTGGAGTGGGCGACGAGAATGGCCGGTTTTTCACGTCGGCCCCGGACAGCGGAGGAAGCTTCGCACCAGGTGGACAATCTTCAGGCCGAACTGGAACAGACTACTCCTGTACAGCGGGTGGGTGAGCTCCTGGCTGTCATCACCGAGCTGCGGCAGCGTTATGGCAACTGGAAGATCGAGTGGGGCGAACTGTGCCGATATCAGCGTTTGACGGGTAAGATCGTCGAAACCTATGATGACAGGAAGCCGAGTCTTGCGGTAGGGCTGGTGTCTTCGGCATTTGGGCAGCTGCCTTCATTTGTCAGCCGGGTCATGCCGAATACCAAAAAGCGGTATGGGGTATCGGGGAATAGTTTTATCGCGGCGGTGGAGTTCGGAAAGAAGGTGACCGCGAAGACGGTGGTGACCGGAGGGGAGAGCAGCGATCCGAAGTCGCCGCATTTTACGGATCAGGCGGAAATGTATATCAACGGAAGGTTCAAGGATGTGCTTTTTTATAAGGAGGATGTGGAGAAGCATGTGGAGAGGGAGTATCATCCCGGAGAATAACAAGAAGCGAGCTTGCCAGAGCGCGAGACACGAGTTAGAATTTGGCCTGAGCGATAGCTCGGGCCTTTTTTTTAAGACAAAATGGCGGAAGACAGGCTTTTAATGTGTCTTGATGGGGAAATATACCCTGATGGCCAGTCAAAGAAGAAAATTCAGCGAAGCGGAAAAGCTCAACATCCTCGAGAGCGCGGAACGGCTTGGGGTGACGGCCGTGTTGCGGGAACATCGGCTATCCTATAGTGTATTCGCGAGATGGAAAGGGCAGTACCGGAAGAATGGAAGCGAGCCCTCCATCCAGACTATGGGCGCCCGAACGCGGTCCGAACTCCGGCAGACGTTGGAAGAGAACGTCCGGTTGAAGAGGATAATCGCGGACCAGGTGATCGAGCTCGAACGCAAAGAGGAAGAGCTGCGGAAATACAGGGGCCGGTGAGGGAGGGCTTAAATACAATAAACACCAATTATTATGATACAAAAACTCGTCGTACCTGGCGCCCTAGTCATCTTGTTATGTTCGTGCGGCGCATCCAAGAAGCTGAAAAGCGCCAACGCGCAGATCGAGCAGCTTCAGGCCAATAATGCAGCCTTGCAGAATAACCTTGACGCCCTGAAAAAACAGGTGTCGGGTCTAAGCCAGGACAATAGCGCGTTGAGCAAT
>DASYSV010000444.1:0-3457 GCA_036010185.1 Puia sp. | reverse complement strand
GTATTCGTGAATTCGAGCTGGCCGGCGGTGAGCTGGTTGAGCTCGCTCTGTATGGCGTCGTCGTGTACGGTCTCCTTATGCCAGTTGTTATAGGCCAGCTTCATGTAATAGGCGACGGCATTGGCGAAACCGCTGCGTTTGTCGGGATTTTCTTCCGCCAGCGCCTTGTTGATCACGAGCTCGAGATTCTTACCGAGATGCGAGAATTTCGGATAGCGTTTCGGATACTTCAGCGGTTTGGGACGGGCGCGGAGGGTTTCACGGGTGGGAATGGGATAGGGACTCGCGACCTCCAGCTTGAAGTCGGAGATCAGGAAAAGATGGTCCCATAGTTTATGACGAAAATCTTCGACATTCTTCAGATGCGGGTTGAGAAAACCCATCAGCTCGATGACGGCATGCGCGTTGCGTTGACGCGCCTCCTTGTCTTCCAGACTCAGAAGATATTCGATCATCTTCTGAATGTGCCTTCCATATTCACGCATTACCAGGTGATTCCGGGTCGTATTATACTCCATACGTTCTGATTAGATCAACAAATCTACAGGAAAAAGCCCAGCCTGCAAACAAAAAGCGGGGCGCCGCCGGCGGCGCCCCGCTACCTTCTATTGGATGAATACCTTACTGACATAGTTGCGATTATGGCTTAGATCGGTGGTCCGCAGGAAATACAAACCCCGTGCAGGTTGAGGAGCCAGATCGAGCGTGATCTGGTTCGAACCGGCCAGCGTGACGGCCTCCTTGCGTACGACCTGACCCGATGTGGCCACCAGCTCCACCAGGAACCGGCCCGTCTGGGCGCCGTTGAACAGCACCTGCAGGCTATTGGTCGCAGGGTTCGGAAAAGTCTGATAACTGACAGGACCGCTACTGACGGGCGCTTTTGGATCCAGGATCAAAATCGCCGATAGACTTATCTTCCCCGAAGGATCAGTTTCCATCACCCGGAAATAGAGTTTTCCCGGATAAGACGGATCAGGGTTGTATCGGTACTGGTATTTTGCAGCGGTACCTGTTGCAGAAGCGTCACCTTCTGCCTGTCCGATAGCATAGAAGTTTTTGCCGTCCTGGCTGACCTGGATCTCATATTGGGTATTGGGTTGTTGATTTTCGGTTAACCATTGCAGCAAGATGATATTCCCGTCGGGCGTAGCCGTGAAATCACGGATCGTTGTCGACAGGCTGGTGGCGGGACACCAGTAATATGTGAGGCTGAAATTACCCCAGTACTGGGTGGTGATCTGCTGACCGTAATTCGTACCACCCTGGGTAGTAACGAGACCACCGCTCAGGCTATAGATGAAATCCACGGTGCCATTCCCGAGATAAGGCGCCGTGTTGCTGCTGGTCGAGCCCGACCCGATCGAGCTATTGTAAAGGGTATCCGGACCATAGGTCACGGAATCCCCCGGCAGCCCGAGACGCTGCAGGGTCGTGGGGCCATAGATCTTGCTGTACAGATTGGATTCGGATATCCCACCGCCTGCGGGCCCTTCCAGGTCATCCGAAATATTCAGCAGGAATTTATACGTCACCGGAACGGGCGCCGTATTATATGCACTTGTCGTCGTAACGCCTGAAACGGTATCTGTCAGCGTCAGACATGAGAGCATCCCGATAGCGGGATTGAATTGCGGAAATGTGATCGTGGTGGAAGGCTGCTTGGTAGCAGGGAAGGAAGCGTAATAGGTGATCGGAGTCGCAGGCACTGATGCGCTGCAGTTACATTGAGCGCCGGCCACCCAGGGTATACTTACTATCAAAATAATGATAATAAATAAACAGGTGTACACACGGTTCATAGGCACGAGTTTTAGATAGGTGACGGATTAATACTACGGGTATAAGAGCAAGAATGAGACCAAGCGGCGCTATTTAAGACGACCCGACCGTAAAAACCACATTCCTGTTAAACGTTTTGTATATTAAAGAAATTGATTATCAGTTGCTTGGTTTTTCCTGGTTGTGGATAAAAAAATGGAGATAAGCACTAGGACCCCCTTCCTACCTTTGCAGTATGTTCATGCTGCTGGATGGCCGGCCCCTTCAATATGCCGCGCCCGATAATGAAAGAACCCTTCTGATCCTTCGGATCGTCGGCTCACTTGCCCGCGAACACGGCGTAAAATGTCTCCTGCTTGTGGATCAGACCTGGCGGCCCGGGTCGCTTCCGGGTATAGCCGAAGAAGAGGTGCTGATCAAACGGGCTTTTCCCGGTGGCATTGGATGGCGGCTCTGGTATGACTGGCAGATCCCGCGCACCGTTAGAAAACAACGCCCATCCATGGTCATGCTAACAGGAGGGATAGCCGCCGGACCCCTGCCGGTGCCGCAAACCATATGGTTCCCCGTGTGCGCCAATCCGAAAGAAATAAAAAAGCCCGTTACGCTCTATGCCCCCCGGCTCGCGGAGACCATCAGACGGGGAGATTGCTTTTTTTGTTTTTCTGAAAAAGACCGGGAATGGCTTGTCTCCGGGGGCCGTGTAGCAGAAGACAGGCTCGGGACGATAAGGCCCTGGCCCACCGTATCGGCGAGGCCATTGTCTCATGACGACCGGACGGCCATAAAAAACAGGGTCGCACATGGGAAGGAATATTTTTTCGCCGATATGTCGGAGACGGGAGAGGAGGAAATGGTCCACCTGCTGAAAGCATTCTCGATCTTCAAGAAACGTCAGCTGTCCAATCTTCAGTTGGTAGTGGCAGGTGAACCGCGCGGTGATATAAAGGAGAAATTGGAAACCTATAAATACCGGCAGGACGTCCATTGGTGTGGTCCGTCCGATGTCCGCGACGGAAGGGTGCCGGCCGCTGCATATTCCGCGCTTTACCTATCGTCCGATGATTCACCGGGAACACCGGTGATCGATTCGTGGGCGACCGGAGTCCCTGTGGTGGTAACCGCCGGCACCCGGCTGGCGGAAATGGCCGGAGATGCTGCCCTTGCCACCTCCTCCGAAGACCCGACCGCGCTGGCAGGTCACTTAATGTCGGTATACAAGGACGAGATCCTGCGGGGACGATTGATCGAAAAGGGTTTCTCCCGGCTGCCGGAATTTGCCGCCGGACAGACGATTGCCCGGGTTTGGGCGGTTATTGACCGGGCGTTTGCGAATATCCAGCATTAATCCAGTAAATTGCGGCTTGCTACCGGACTCTCCGGGTGCACATATTTTGCATATGACTACTTCTTCTATCAGTATCGATGTGTCCCTGGATAAGGACCGGATACCCGAAGACATCCGCTGGAATGCCTCGGATTCCTCAACCGAAAATGCCCGCCAGGCCAAAGCGATGATGCTGGCCTTCTGGGACGGCGCCGAAAAAACGGCCCTTCGGATCGATCTCTGGACCAAAGAAATGATGGTCGATGAAATGGCTGATTTTTTCTATCAGACCTTCATGACCATGGCCGAGACCTATCAACGGGCGACCCAGGATCCGACGCTCACCGG
>DASYSV010000418.1:0-3528 GCA_036010185.1 Puia sp. | reverse complement strand
TTATTGATCGGGCTGGCTATCGGGTTGCTTGTCGCATCGCTGATGGCCAACCGCAATCGGAAATAATATGGACACGGATAACAAGGACGGGGGACGGGCTCCTTTATTTGGGAAATGGGTTTACTGGTATATACTGGTGATCGGGTTCCTCCTGTTCTGTATCCTTGTATTCGATTTTCTGACCAAACATTTTTCATGAGCCGGCCTGACTGGATAGTACTGGCGCTGACGCTATCGGGGATCATTGCCTATGGATTGTACAAGGGCCGTGCCACGAAGGACCTGGACGGTTATTTCCTTTCCAATCGGACCGTTCCCTGGTATATGGTGATGCTGGGCATCATGGGTACGCAGGCCAGTGCGGTCACCTTCCTTTCCGCGCCGGGTCAGGCATATACCGACGGCATGCGGTTCGTGCAATATTATTTCGGTCTGCCGTTGGCGATGGTGGTAGTTTGCGTCAGCTTCGTCCCGGTCTTTTGCAGGTTGAAGGTCTATACGGCGTATGAATTCCTGGAGCAGCGTTTCGATCTCAAGACACGGACGCTGACGTCTTTCCTCTTTCTTCTGCAACGCGGGATGTCCACCGGGATCAGCATCGCTGCTCCTTCCATCATCCTCTCATCGCTGTTGGGTTGGGATCTGCTATGGACCACTATCTTCATGGGAGGCCTGCTCATCGTCTATACGGTATCGGGAGGGGCCCGGGCCGTGGCATATACGCAGCAGCTGCAGATGATCGTCATTTTTTCCGGGTTGCTGATCGCCGCGTATGTCGTCGTGCACAAGTTGCCATCGGGTGTCGGGATGTCGGAGATCCTGCATATCGGCGGACGGGCGGGGAAAATGAACATCATCACGACGGGCTTCGACAAGGGGCATCACGGGTTCGACTGGAACGACCGGTACAACCTGTTGAGCGGGATCATCGGCGGATTCTTTCTGGCCCTGTCTTATTTCGGTACCGATCAATCCCAGGTAGGGCGTTATCTTACCGCGAGGTCTGTCGGTGAAAGCCGGCTCGGCTTATTGCTGAACGGGCTCGTGAAAGTGCCGATGCAATTCGGTATCCTGTTGCTGGGGGTCATGGTATTCGCTTTTTATCATTTTAACGCGGAGCCTGTCTTTTTCAATAAATCGCAGCTGACACTGCTGTCACATACGAAATATAAGGACTCGCTCGACATCGTGACCCGGCGGTATGACGCGTTGGAGCGGGAACGTGTGGCGCTGGTGAGTGCGCACCCGGATGGGGATGTTGTCGCGATCGAGCGAGAGAAGGCTGGCATCAAGGCGACGATCAGGCGCTGGCTGGATGACAAGAGCGTGGGCGGCGACTCGAATGACACGAACTATATCTTTTTGCGTTTTGTGACGGACTATCTGCCCGCGGGGCTGGTGGGATTACTGATCGCCGTGATCTTTCTGGCAGCCTGGGGTTCGATCGCCGCGACGTTGAACTCGCTGGCCTCCTGTACCATCGTGGACTTCCATCGTCGTTATGCACGTGTCGCCTTGTCGACCCGGAAGGAATACCGGCTTAGTCAGCTGTATACGTTGTTCTGGGGGATCTTTTGCGTCGCCGTCGCGCAGTTGACATATGGATTGGGCAACAGCCTGATCGAAGCGGTGAACCTGTTGGGCTCTCTTTTTTATGGCGTGATCCTGGGTGTGTTCCTCGTGGCTTTTTATCGCAAGCGGGTAGGAAGCCATGCGGTATTCATCAGTGCCATCGTGACCGAGATAGGCGTCATCGTGCTGAATATGCTGAGCCGGAAGGGGATCGTTCCCCTGGGTTTTTTGTGGTACAACCTGGTGGGCGCCGCGGGAGTGGTATTGTTGAGTGAGGTGTTGCAGGCCCTGATAGGGAAAAAAAAGATAGCCGGGCCGGGACCCGGCTATCCGACGGGATCAGAGTGAAGAAATGAGTTTTTGGTTGAGGGCCACATAGTCGGCATTGTTGGCTTGTTTTGCCAGTTCGATGCCTTTTTCCGCAGTGGTTTTGGCTTCGGCCTTTCTGCCCATTTTGGCGAGACAGCGGGCTTTCTGGTAGACGACGAAGAAGGCGGTCGGGTCCTGTGCGATGGCCTTGTCGAACCATTCGAGGGCCTTGTTCAAATCTTTCCCATTCTCGAGGTAATAAAAGGCGGCGCTATAATAAGGATGGTTGTCCTTATTCATGGCATTGTCGATCTGCGCCATAATATGCGAATCGATGTCTGTCGTAATCGGCAGCGCCACCACCGTATTTTCCCAGATGAGCTGGAGATCGCAGGCGTTGGCCGTAACGTTGGCGAAAAGGATCGTGAATGTTTCCATTGGAAAGGGCAGCTGGTAGGGTTTGGCCGTCACGCGTACGATATCCTGGTCGGGTTTGTAAGCGGCGGGGCTGGTGACGTCCGTCTGATGTGTGATGATGAGGGTCCAATCGTCGGCACCGGGGATGGTGAGCAGACCGTATTTGCCGGCGGGTATCTTCGTGCCGCCGATGGTCACGGGGTCACCGAAGGTGAGGGTAGTGGCCTGGTTGGCACCGGTGCGCCAAACCTTGCCGTAGGGCACGAGGTCGCCGAATATCTTACGGCCGCGCATATCCGGTCGGGAATAGGAAAGTTCGATCGAGGAGAGACCGAAATCCTGTCTGACGAATTGGGGGGCCGAAGGGGCCGGGGTTTTTATCTGTTGGGCTATGGAAGGGAGGTACAAGCAGGCTGCAAAAGCGAGCAAGAATAGATGCTTCTTCATGTGTGATGATTTTGAGGGCTGAAATTACGGCTTTATGGGAAGGAAACACTGACCATGGCCCGGATGTTTTTGCCACGGACGATTTTCCAGCGGGCTCCGTCGGTGATGAGCCGGATGACGCCGGCATCGTGGGCAGGGGAGAGCGAATGTTCGATCTTAAAATCGGTGGGTGTCCCTTTCGGATCGATGGCGAATGAGAGGACCTCGGCGCCCCGGATGGTGGTGTCGACGGGGAGGGTTTTTTTGGCTGCCGACAGATAATCCAGATAGGCCAGACGGCCGGTGACCGGGGTGACCCTGACCCAAAAAGAATCCAGTTTTTCAGTCTTGTCTTCGAAAGGCGCGGTGGCGAAAGCTTCTTTTGCCCGGCGGTCCGCACCGGAGACCACTACCTCGTTGAGTGCCGCGGGTCGTTCCCGGAGGACGATGGTATTGCCTGTCACCTGATCGGAATTGAGCTGATTGACCGTGAGAGAAGCGTCCATGTAGCCGGACATGACTACGGTCAGCCGTTGTATGGTATCCTGCGGCCGGAGTCTGAGTTTGAACTGGCCAAGGGCATTGGTCGTCGTGACGGCGTTGGAGGGACCGGAGACCAGCAGTGAGGCGCCGGCAAGGGGGCGGTTGTTGAAGTCGAGGACCTGACCTGCGTATACCATGCGGTTGGCTGGCAGGCGCTTGAAATCGAGGCTGGCGACTCTTGTGTTCAGGAAAGAGATGCTGTCGGCGGCGATCTTTGGGACATTGGCGTTTGCGAGGACTTCGGTTTTGGGGACGGCAGGT
>DASYSV010000403.1:0-7124 GCA_036010185.1 Puia sp. | reverse complement strand
GCTGGTTCCCGCTGGTCGACCGCAACCCTCAAACCTTCGTGAATATCCCGACCTGCGATAGCAACGCCTTCCAAAAAGCCACCATCCGTATCTGGCATGACGCCGCCCATCAAAGTGGAATTACTTTGCCGGTGCTTCGCTAAAATCTACCCTATGGGCGAGCCGGCTCCGCCGGCATTTGGTAATTCCGGCTTATATTCGCCGCATGATCAACCACACCCGATTGCTGCTCGCGCTGCTCAGCGCGAGCCTGCTCGCACACGCGCAGGAACCCGCCGCCATCATCCCTGAACCCGTCAGCACCCAATGGCACTCCGGCAATTTTCATCTCGACGCCGGTACCGTCATCGAAGCAACCGACTCCGATGTCCTGGCAGCCAATTTCTTCAACGACTATCTTCAGCGGTTTTACGGTATGCACCTGCACGTGATCAAAACCAGCGAACCGTCGTCAAACGCCATCCTCCTCCGCACCCAGCCGGGTCAGGGCCCCGACGGACGCTACACCCTCGAATCCACCCCCGCCGGCATCACGATCACCGGCTCCACGCATTCCGGCACCTTCTACGGCATACAGACCCTGATCCAGCTGCTACCGCTGAGCCCCTTCCAATACACCCCCCACGGCCCGCGTGTCCGCGAGGTCCATAACGGTCTCGACATCCCGGCCGTCGGCATACTCGACTATCCCCGGTTCGCTTACCGCGGTCTCCATCTCGACGTCTGCCGCCACTTCTTCCCGGTGGACTTCGTCAAACGCTATATCGACTTTATCGCCCTCCATAAAATGAACTACTTCCACTGGCATCTGACCGATGACCAGGGCTGGCGCATCGAGATAAAGAAATATCCAAGACTGACGGAGGTGGGCGCGTGGCGCAGCGGAACCATCATCGGCCATTTCCCCGGAACGGGCAATGACAGCACCGAACACGGCGGTTACTACACCCAGGACCAGATCAAAGAAGTCGTGAAATATGCCGCCGACCGGTATATCACCGTCATCCCCGAGATCGAAATGCCGGGTCATGCCTCCGCCGCTCTGGCGGCCTATCCCTGGCTTGGCTGCACGGGCGGTCCCTATCATGTCCAACAGACTTTTGGCGTCTTCAATGACGTTTTTTGCGCCGGCAACGACAGCGTTTTCAAATTCCTCGAAGACGTCCTCGACGAGGTCATGCCCCTCTTTCCCTGCAAATACATCCATGTCGGCGGTGACGAATGCCCCAAGGAAAGCTGGAAACACGACCCGAAATGCCAGGCGCGTATGAAAGAGCTCGGCCTGAAGACCGAAGATCAGCTTCAGAGCTACTTCATCCAACGCATCGAAAAATATCTCAACTCGAAGGGCAAAAGCATCATCGGCTGGGACGAGATCCTCGAAGGAGGCATCGCCCCCAACGCTACCATCATGAGCTGGCGCGGTGAAGACGGCGGCATAGACGCTGCCAAACAACATCACAACGTCATCATGACTCCGGGGAAATTCGTCTATTTCGATCACGCCCAGACGCATAACGACGATTCACTCACGATCGGCGGCTATCTCCCGCTGGATACGGTCTATTCCTATGAACCCATCCCGGCAGCGCTGAAAGGCGGCGACACCTCCTATGTTCTCGGCGCACAGGCCAACGTATGGACCGAATATATCAGCAATCCCCGCAAAGTGGAATACATGATCTTCCCCCGGCTGAGCGCGCTAAGCGAAGTCTTGTGGAGTCCCAAAGCCTCCCGCAATTACACCGATTTCCAAAACCGTCTCGCGACCCAGTACAAGCGATATGCCCTCTGGCGGGTCGATCATTACGATGTTTATTTCAAACCTGATCCACTCGTCAGGAACAAGATCGCCGAATGGCAGGACAGGAAATTCGGCCTCCTGATGCACTGGGGCACCTATAGCCAATGGGGCATCGTGGAAAGCTGGAGCATCTGCCCCGAGGACGAAGGCTGGACGCAACGCCGGGGCCCGTATTCCAAAAGCTATTATGATTACCTCCATGCCTACGAGAACCTCAAGACTACCTTTAACCCGACGAATTTCAACCCCGGAAAATGGGCCGCCGCCGCGAAGGACGCCGGCATGAAATACGTAGTCTTCACCACCAAGCACCACGACGGGTTCTGTATGTTCGACACTAAACAAACGGATTATAAGATCACCTCTCCGCAATGCCCCTTTTCTTCCAACCCCAAAAGCAATGTGGCAAAGGAGGTCTTCAATGCTTTCCGCACGGATAGCTTCCTGATCGGCGCGTATTTCTCGAAACCCGACTGGCACAGCGACGACTATTGGTGGTCGTATTTCCCTCCGAAGGATCGCAATGTCAACTACGATCCTGCCCGCTACCCGGACCGGTGGAACGCCTACAAGGACTACACCTATAAACAGATCGAAGAGCTGATGACGGGTTACGGCCGCATGGACCTTCTCTGGCTGGACGGCGGCTGGGTGCGCCCCCTGTCTACCGTCAACGCTGGTGTCGACTGGCAACGCGGTATCCGCTACGATCAGGATGTCGACATGCCGAAGATCGCCGCCATGGCGCGCAGCCATCAACCCGGTCTCATCGTCGTCGACCGCAGTGTTCCGGGTCCGTACGAAAACTATACTACCCCCGAACAGCAGATACCCACTCATCCGATGGACGATCCCTGGGAAACCTGTATGACCATGGGCGATTCATGGAGCTATGTTCCCCACGATCACTATAAATCGACCACGCGCCTCGTCCAGCTGCTGGTAAAGATCGTCTCGCGCGGCGGTAATTTCCTGCTGAATATCGGCCCCTCTCCCGAAGGAGATTTCGATGACACCGCCTATGCGCGGCTAAAGGAGATAGGCGCATGGATGAAGATCAACGGTGAAGGCATCTATAATAGCAGACCCGTCTTTCCATGGTCATCCGGTAATGTATATCTTACTCAGGCAAAAGATGGTTCGGCTGATTATGCGTTCCTGCTGAGCGAAAACGAGACACGCGACATCATCCTGCCCGCGACGGTCACCATCGACCGCTTCACGGCCAAACCGAAAAGCATCGTCACGATCCTCGGCAGCAAACAGCGTCTCCATTGGAAACAGGAAGACAAAAAAATGATCATCGAAATACCGGCAAAGCTGCAAGGCAAGCCGGTGGGAGAACATGCGCTATGCTTTAAGATCAGTTCCTGATCCGAAAGACCCGCACCCGCTGATCGTTGACACCAAAAAATAACCTGTCTCCGACGACCGCGATACTCCGGACATCCCCGCGAAGCGTCAACCCCGTCCGCGCGGGCGATGCGCTCCGGAAATTACCCTTGCCGTCATTCAGAAGCACCAACCCATGATTGGCGTCATCGCGGCCCAATAAGATCTTATTGTACATATTATTACCGCATAGCACGAGGTCCGGATGCCCGTCATGATCGACATCCGCAGACGCGATCGCATACACGGGCGAATACTGCGCTTCGACCGGCAGGTCCCGCGGGACAAATCCGCGTCCGGTATTATGCAGATACATCGTCCGGAAATTATTAGCCACCAGCGGCGTGATCGTCTGCAGCTTTTCGGAAGGGATCACGTCCGCGATCGTAGCCTTCGCATACACCTCATAATCATAGAACTTCTTCTTCAGCGACGGCACCTGCGCGAGGATATCGTCCATCGGATAAAAGGGATATGACACATGGTCCCGGTAACACGTCATGATCGGGTCATCGATGCCGTTGTTATCGATATCGCAGGTATACAGCTGCACCGGTTCGGCGGACGATGCGCGCAAAGGCGAGTTCAATCCATAATTGCCCAATACCAGGTCGTCCAGGCCATCCCCGTCCAGATCAACAGCATGGACCGTATTCCACCACCCGCTACTCGCGAAAGGAACATATTTGTCACTCTGGTCTACCAGCCGGCCCCCCTGATTGACAAACACCCTTACCGGCATCCATTCCCCTACCACCACGAGATCCTTCACCTTGTCGCCATTCACATCCACCCAGACCGCATCGGTCACGATACCCAGATGACGCAGCTCGGGGTTCAACGCATCCGTCGCGTCGACAAATTTCCCGTGACCGTCATTGATATAGATGCTGCTGGCGCAGCTCGAAGGATATTTTCCCGGAACCACCTTTCCACCGACAAACAGATCTGGTTTCCCATCCCCGTTGATATCGCTTACCCGTACACAGCTTTTTGCGCCGGTGTTGGCCGGAAGCGCATCCTTTGCGCGGTGAAGCCGCCCCTTGCCATCATTCAGATAAAGCCGGTCCTGCAGCGACGGCGAATTCGCGGAATATTCATATCCTCCGCTGACGACATACAGATCGGGACTACCATCCCCATTCGCATCGAAAAAGACGGCGTCCACATCCTCGCTCAGCGAGTCGGCCGACAGATCCGGGAACGCTCTCCGGACCCAGCGGTGATCACGTGTCTGAAGGAACAGCCCTCCCGGGTTACCCTTCGATCCACCGATGAAGAGGTCCTCCAGGCCGTCACCGTTCACGTCCGCCTTCGCCATACAGGGACCATTATGCGAATAATAATGATTCAGCATATGCTGTCGGGTAAAATCCCGTTCGGGATTCTCCCGGTGTACGTAATCCAACGCGCCCGAAACCGTATCGAGCAGTCGCGAGCCCGTCGCACCACCATAGACCCATTTCCCGTCTGTGTCCTTCAGCGCCAGCACCATCGTTTGATCCGCCCGTACATGCGTCAACAACTGTGTCCGGGAGTCCGGCCAGATGATCCGCAGCGAGTCCAGCTCGGGTAGCCTGCCCAGCCCCAGATGCAGGGTCATGTCCACGCTGGACTGATAACCCCGTACGGGCAGCTGTTCCAAATAGAACACCTGGCCCCCACCATACCCGTAGACTTTGGCCCCGACGCCAAAGGGATTCTTAGCGTCACCCTTCAGCCGGATCCGCAAAAAATTGTTTTTTAACAAAGTCGCCCCATTATTTCTGTAAATACCCGCATAGTCATCCATATTGTTTACGATCAGATCCAGATACCCGTCATTGTCCAGGTCCGCATAGACGGCGCCGTTGGAGAAGGTCTGTGCAGCGATACCCCATTCGGCGGTTTTGTTGGCAAAACTGTCATTGCCCATGTTCCGGTAAATGAAATTACCCGGCTGAATGCCCTTCATTTTGGCCACGTACTCGCCAATGGTAACCGCGGGCTCACCCTGTTGCTGTTTGATCGCCTCATCGATCGAATATTTAACGAACTCGATATTGGTATTGTCCCGTTTGTATCCATCGCTGATAAAGATGTCGTTCCGGCCGTCATTGTCGAAGTCGGCTATTAAAGGGCTCCAGCTCCAGTCGGTGGCCGCAATGCCCGCCAGCTGGCCGATCTCGCTGAAAGTCCCGTCCCCGTTGTTTCGCTGCAGGCTGTTCTTCATATACTGATATCCGTATCCCTGGCCGAACAGGTACTGGAATTTGTCGAAATTATCGCCCCCGACATGCATCTTCAGATCGTGGTTATCGAACGGTAGCATGTCCAGTTCCAAAATATCCGGCAACCCGTCATTATTCATATCCGCCACATCGATACCCATGCCATACTGAGACGTATGATCGATCTTGTCACGCAACCTCTCCCTAAATGTCCCGTCGTGATTGTTGATATAGAGGTAATCGTTCTCGTTGAAATCGTTGGCGATATAAATATCGGGCCATCCGTCCTCATCGATATCAGCTGTACTGAGGCCAAGACTAAAGGTCAGCACGTTCGAAGAAATCCCCGCCGCCGTCGTCACATCGGTAAAATGACCGCCGTCATTTCGGTAAAGATGGTTGTGTAGTGCGCTGTCTCCCGATTTGCCGCGTAGCTGCGAGTAATCCAGCAGACCCTTCGAATAATCCGGCGACGACTCATTGATCACGAACAGATCCAGATCACCATCGTTATCATAATCAAAAAAGGACGCCTGCGTGGAATAACCGATATCCGCCAAACCATATTTCGCGGCCTCCTCGGTAAACGTCGGCGCATCACGTCCGCCGCCGGTGCCCGGCGCCGGGGGCCCGTTGTTGATGAACAGCAGATTGCTCCGGTAGGCGACATTCGGCAAACCCGCCCGGCAGACATAAATATCCAGCAGTCCGTCTCCGTTGATATCGACGAAGGTCACACCGGTACACCATCCTTCCTTAATGGCGACACCCGCCTGTTCCGTGATGTCTTCGAAATGGAAATCGCCCTTGTTCAAAAAAAGCCGGTTCTTCACCATATTACCCGTAAAGAACAGATCGGGAAGACCGTCATTGTTGATATCACCGACGGCGACCCCCGCGCCATTATAGAAATATGGGTTCTGCATGACGTTGAACTGTTCATTGTCCTCCTTCAGCAGGTTGCGGAAATTAACCCCCGTCCGCGACTCGGGTAGCCGCGTAAATAACTTGGACCTGTCCTCCATACAGGAAGACAGGCCCAAAAGGATTAGAATGCTGATAGTTGTTTTATTCATATTAATTCACGTCCCACCATAGCGGCGTTCCGCCCGTGTCGGGTCCGCCCAGTTTCGTCGTCGCGTCCTTAACGCCCGCAGGGTTGTTGTTCCTTTCGCTCAGCGCGAAATTGATCCGACGGATGAATTTGCTGGTGGTGATCGTTCCATTGCTGTAGTTCTGCGTGTTTGGATAGAGCTTCGGATACAGCGTCCTACGGAATTCCGACCAGGCCTCCTGACCGTCGGGGTACATCGCGATATATTTCTGGGTGATTATCCGCTCCAGCTTTTGCTGGAAGGTAGCGGAATTATCCCATTTTATCGTGACCGTACTAAGATACGGCGATCCGGTTTTGATATCGTTCTGGCCCGCCGTGACGGCATTGGGATCGATGTATTGCGCGGGAGTGCTCGTGGCGTCATTCAGATAATTGGTAGCGTCCAGACCGTATTGCGCAAAAGATTGCGTGATCCCGGCATTGTAATCGGTGCCCGGATCTCCCGCCCCTGTCCATCCCCTCAGGCCCGCTTCTGCTTTCAGGAACCAGGCTTCTGAAGCCGTCATCAGCTGGATAAAGTTCGCAGCCCCGTTGGCGGCGCTGTAGTTCGGGAAAGTTACCGGTTGAGAGTACCCTTCATACCGTCCCTTGGCATCGATAT
>DASYSV010000398.1:0-15310 GCA_036010185.1 Puia sp. | reverse complement strand
ATATTGGAGTATACTGAAGAGCCGCTGGTTTCGCTTGACATCAAGGGAAATACAAACTCATGCGTCGTAGACGGCACACTAACTTCCGCTGTCGGCCGGCTGGTAAAGGTGATCGCGTGGTTCGATAACGAGTATGGGTATACGAGCCGAATGATCGACTGGCTTTCTTATTTGCGCAAATTCCTGTAAACAAGAATCATATGAAAGGTGCTACGCGCCGCCTGGCCTCTATCGACGCCTTTCGGGCGATAACGATGTTCTTCATGATCTTCGTCAACGACCTGGTGTTCGATTTCCGCGTTCCGGACTGGCTGGAGCATGCCAGGGAGGGCGAAGACCGTCTTGGATTCGCCGACACTATATTCCCCGCATTCCTGTTCATCGTCGGGTGTTCGATACCGTTGGCCATCCGGCATGGGCATGAAAAGGGGTTCACCCGTTGGGATACGTTGCGGCATATCCTGCGTCGCAGCCTGGCCCTGGTGATCATGGGTTATTTCCTCGTCAATTATGAAGAGTTCACGACCGGTCCGGCATGGATATCGAAATTCGGATGGTTGCTCGTGGTCACGCTTGCGTTCTTTTTTATCTGGCTGGTATATCCGAAGGAATGGCCCTGGTGGCGGAAGGGTGTTTTCAGGACCATCGGTGTCGCGGCGCTGGCGCTGATGGCCTTCGTCTATAAAGGAGGGACGCCGGAGGCGCCGAAGGGCATGAATGATTATTGGTGGGGTATACTGGGGCTGATCGGGTGGGCTTATCTTACCTGTGCCTTACTGTACCTTTTGATCGGGGAGCGGTTGGGGGTGCTGGGTCTGGTATTCCTGTATTTCCTCGGATTTTCGATAGCGGTATGTTCCGGCTGGGGGTGGATACGACCGGCGGTGTCCTGGCTCACGTTGGGGGATAGCGGAGGATTGTCCGCGTTTACGATGGCCGGGGTCATGACCACGGTATACTATCGCCGGATGTCGGAAAAAGGGCTCGCGATGAAGAGTATTTATCGCCTGCTGGCGTGGGTACCTTTGCTGGTGGCGACCGGTTTCTGGCTGAGGCCGCTGAAAGGCATATCGAAGCTGGAAGTATCGCCGTCGTGGATATTGATCTGTACCGGTATAAGTGTCGCCTGTGCGGCGGGGTTGGCATTTATCGTAGATGTCCGGGGGAAGCAGAACTGGTACCGGTGGATAAGGCCGGCGGGGACGATCACACTGACGTGTTATTTGTTACCGGACATACATTTTGCGATCATCAGGCTGCTGGGATCAGCGTGGCAATTGCCCGTGGTGCTGCGCACGGGGGCGACAGGGGTTATCAAATCGCTGGTCTTTGCTTTTCTCATTGTTTTGCTGACGGGAGTACTGGAAAAAAAGAAGATAAGGCTATCGGTGTAGTGTAAATTCCGCGACGAGCTTTTCGTTGCGGGAGTCGGAGCCGAGGACGAGCTTATAGTTTCCGGGATAGACTTTCCAGGCATGAGCGGCCAGATCCCATTTATGGAGTTGTTGCAGCGGGATCGAGAAGGTGAGCCGCCGGGCATCGTGGGCGGGGATCGACACGCGGCCGATCGCTTTCAATTCTTTTAGTGGCATCCTTTCCAGATCGGGGTAGACGATATAGGCCTGCACCACCTCATCGCCGTCGCGGTTGGCGGTATTGTCCACCGTGACGGAAAATGAGAGCGTATCCGCGGGTGTATAGGTTTTTTTCGGCGTCGTCTGCCAGTGGTAGGCGAAAGAAGTATAGCTGAGCCCGAAGCCGAAGGGGTATTGTACCGGTCCGTCGTAGTAGCGGTAGGTGCGGCCTTTCATACTATAGTCCTTGTAAGAGGGGAGATCTGCAGTGGATCGGTAGAACGTGACGGGCAGTCGTCCGGAGGGGGAGATCTTTCCGAAGAGGATATCGGCCAGTGCGTTGCCGCCCTGCTCGCCGGGATACCAGGCCAGGAGGATGGCGTCGGCATAGGGTTCGAGGGGGGACAGATCGACGGCGCTGCCCGCGGTAACGACGACGATGAGGGGTTTATGACCGATGGCCTTGCGGAGAGCCTTTATATAGGCGATGTGGGCGGCAGGGAGCGCCAGGTCGGTGCGGTCTCCGCCGTGCGGGGCCAGGAAAGCGTCTCCTTCTTCTCCTTCCATCACCGGGGTGAGGCCGATGATAGCTACGGTCGTCTGGCAGTTGGACGCGGCCCAGGTACCGCCGAAATGGATGGAGTCCTTGTAATCGCAGCCCTGATCATATTCGACATGTACGGCGGGTCCGGTGGCGGCAGTTATGCCTTCCAGAAAAGTAACGACCCGGGAGGAGACGCCGTGATAGTTGCCTGCCAGCGCATCGAACGAGAAGGCGTTGGGACCGACGACCATCAGCGAAGCGAGCGAATCTTTCCGGAGCGGAAGGACATTGTTTTCATTTTTCAACAAGACTATGCTTTCGGCAGCCATCTGCCGGGCAAGGGCGATATGATAGTCGTTATGGACGCTGTCGGAGCCGTAGCCGCTGAAGGGGATGTCGGTCTTGTCATCGAAGAAGCCGAGCTTCAGCTGGGTGCGGAGCAGCGGGGCGAGCGCCGAGTCAACATCGCGGCGGGTAAGCAGACCTTTGTCGACGGCTTTGAGTACGTCGTCCTGCAGGATATCGGAGCAATCGAGGTCGACACCGGCCTTGATGGCGGCGGCGGCTGTTTCGACGGGTCCCGGAAGGGCTTTATGACGTTCGAAGATATCATCGAGTGCGCCGCAGTCCGTGACGACATGTCCGGAAAAATGCCATTCCTCGCGGAGGATGCGATGCAGGAGAGTGGGACCGGAGCAGCAGGGTTCGCCGTTGACACGGTTGTATGCGCACATGACCGACTCTACGCCGGAGTCCACGAGCCTTTTGAAAGCGTAGAGATAGGTTTCGCGAAGATCTTTCTCGTCGATGATGGCATTGAAAGTGTGACGGATAGACTCTGGACCGCTGTGAACGGCAAAATGTTTGGCGCAGGCGGATGTCTTGAGGTAGCGGGAGTCGTTGCCCTGTAGGCCTTTGACATAGGCGCTTCCCATGGTCGCCGTCAGGAAGGGGTCTTCCCCGTAAGTCTCCTGTCCGCGGCCCCAGCGTGGGTCGCGGAAGATATTGATATTGGGGGACCAGAAGGTAAGGCCCATGTATTGCTCGTGGCGGCCGAGGCCGGTAGACAGATTGTATTTGGCGCGGGCTTCCGTGGAGACGGCATCGGCAAGTTTCCGAAGCAGGGGAGCGTCGAAGGAGGCGGCCATGCCGATGGCCTGGGGAAAAACGGTGGCTTCGCCTGCGCGCGCCACGCCGTGAAGACCTTCGTTCCACCAGTTGTAGGCGGGAATGGAGAGGCGGTCGACGGATTTGCTCCGATAGCCGAGAAGGCTCACTTTTTCCTGTAGTGTCAGACGCGAGAGCAGGTCAGTGACCCTGTCGGCGGTGGGGAGGGATGAATTGCGGAAGGGGAGGGTTTGGCCGGTGGCCGCTGCAAACAGCAGCAGTGCGGCGAAGAGGGACAGGAACCGGTGGTGCATAAAAAAATATTGATTTCGGCAAGGAAGGCGTTGCCGGAATAAGCAGTTGTTTTGAATTGGTCGCATCAGCGGGGACGCAAGGCAGCAATCGATGATTAAATATAACGAAAAGATTTAAAAATCGACTACTTCCCACCATGCTTTCTTAGGCTGGTTATTAATATCGAATAGCAGCGGGTAGTTCTTGCGACCCGTTACGGGGTAGTTGTCGAGCCAGGTATTGCGGTCCGAGATATTCCAGAATGTAATACCGTTGATGGAAGCGCGGTGAGCGCGGAAGATATCGAAGGCCATCTTGTATTGCGCGGCCTGGCGTTTTTCCATTTCGGGCGTATAGACGTCCTGTTCACCCGGACGGCGGGTGCGGCGGAATTTTTCCCAGGGGTAAATGGAGATATCGAGCTCGGTAACCTGGACCTTGAGGCCGAGCGAGGAGAATCGGTCGATGGCTGTCTGCAAGTCGTGTGCGGAGGGTTCATTGACGGACCAATGCGCCTGGAGGCCGACACCGGTAATAGGCACTCCCGCGTCCACGAGCTGTTTGAGCAGGCGGTAGACACGTTCTCGTTTTTCGGGCCGTTCGGTATTATAGTCATTGTAGAAAAGCTGTGCGGACGGATCGGCTGCGTGCGCGTATTCGAAGGCTTTGACGATGAAGTCTTCGCCGCAGATGCGGTACCATTCGGAATTACGGAGGAATTTGGTGCTGTCGTCGTCGATGGCCTCGTTGACGACGTCCCAGGCATACACTTTTCCTCTATAACGGCTGACTACGGTGTTAATATGATCTTTCAATCGTTGCAGCAGTACTTCTTTCGTCACGGCGCCGCCGCTGGTGTCTTTGAACATCCAGGGCGGAGTTTGTTGATGCCAGCAAAGGTTGTGACCGCGGACGAGGAGGCCGTGGCGCTGAGCGAAATCGACGATGGCGTCGGCATCCTTCCAGTTATAGCGATTTTCTTCGGGGTGGATGGGACCCATCTTCATGGCGTTTTCGGGGGTGAGGCTGTTGAACTGTTGGAGGATCAGCGTGGAGTCGGGGCCGGCGAGCGAACGCGGGCTGACGGCGACTCCGATAGGGAAGAAGTCATGGTATATATCCTTGAGGCCGCGACGCGGTGATTGGGGTGGACCCAGATAGGATGGTTTGACGCCACCCGCATCGATAACGAGGCGTTGGAGTACGACGCCGGGGTCGACGAGATAGAATTTGAGGATATGTGCCCCCGGGCGCGAGACTGCATGGTGCGAGATAGAGACCTTGATATTATCCGAAACCATTTTATCCCATGTGCCGCGTGCTTCGTTGCCGGTGGTGAGGTCGATGACCTGCGGGGTTTCCTCATCGATGCCGACGGCGTAGCGGATCGGTTTGCCGTTGAATGCGATGATGGGCGAGCAATATGCCTGTACGGCGACGGTGCCGGTATCGAAGAGCCAGACCGGGTATTCGAGACATGGGCTATGAGGACCGGGAGTTTGTGTGGGAGCAGTGACGGGAGATGCTTCTACCGCCGAGCCGGTGCGGCCTAAATCGGGAATGACGGTCCAGTTGATGGCCGGGGTGGTGACAGCTTTCGTGAAATTGTTCGCTTCGATGGCGACGCAGCCGTTCGTTTCGATGAATCCTTTGAAATCCAGAGGCGGGGCGGGGGCTGGGTTATTCAGGTTGATGGTTACCGTTAGGGGAGTGCCGTCCGGGCCGGTGATCGTGAGACTGCCCTGGTGTTGGCCGGTGGGGACTTTGGCCCAGTCGATGGACACCTGCCAGCGTTGCTGGAGGGAGGTGGGGTTACCGGTGGTATGCGCATCGATCCACGGGGCATCGGGAGTGACGGTGCATGGAGTTGGAGCGGAGCGTCTGCTGAAGACTTCGATGTACTGGCTTTGGAAGTCGTATGGGTTGAAACCGGATAGGGTTGTTGGGAATACGCCCCAGGAGGGGCCGGTGGCGGCGGCGAGATCGATGGTGTCGGTCTTCGGCTTGTTGTTGTGTCGCGGTTCCTGCCAATATGTATAGCCGATGTGGGTCTGGTCCATCATGTGAGGCCATTTACCGCCGGCGATATCGTGGTTGAAGGTGAGGGACAGGAGTGAATCGCGGCCGAAGAGGCTGTCGGCCACGGCGGCGAGCCGGTTGGTAAGGGCGCGACCTTGAGTGGCGTAGAGCCTGTTGCGGGCGACCGTGTAGTAGAGCTCGTTGAGATTGGCGCTGGCCAGGACCGGGTAGAGCACGAGCTCGTAATATGCGTCGTGGTATTGCGCGGGCAACATGCGCCCGATGTATTCGGCGCGTTGGGCGAGGGTTTTATAGTCATCGGCGACTGTTTCGGCCTCGTGGTAGTTCGGCAGGCTATAGGTATCCGGTGAGAGGAGCTCGGGTTTGCGGCGGGCGTTGTATTTCGTGTATTTGGACAGGATATCGGCGATGGCTGCGGCGTGGGACGCACCGAATTGTTCGGCCGCCCAGTGCCAGGTGTATTCGGGCAGGCGATCGGCGGGAAGCGCGGCCGGGTCCCAGGCATAGTCGAGAAAGAACTGTGTCGGGAACTCCATCGGCTTTATATCGCCGACATTGACGATCCATATTTTGTCATCTCCGTATTCGCGGGTCAGGTGCATCTCTTCCCAGACACGGGACAGCTGGTTGGTGTTGATCCATTTATAATTCCGGGGGCCGCCGACATAGTCGAAATGGTAATACATCCCATATCCTCCCTGTCGCGGTTTGGAGCCGAGCGTCGGCAATTTCCGGACATCTCCCCAGTTGTCGTCGCAGAGAAGGAGGGTAACGTCGTCGGGTACGCGCATTCCCTTATCATAGTAATCCTGTACTTCTTTGTAAAGTGCCCAGGACTGGGGAGTTTGCGATGCGGGTTGGCTCGTCACTTTTTGAATGATTGCGCGTTGGTCGGCGACGATCTTTTCCAGCAGCGCGATGTTACTTCCTTCCGTCATCGGTTTGTCGCCGTCCCCGCGCATTCCGACCGTGACGATGCTTTCGTGGTGGTCCATGTGCCGGATGCCTTTTTCCCAGAAGCTGTCGAGGGTGGGCGCATTTACGGTATAGTCCCAGGGTCCGTGGCCGTAGCGTTTCCATTCCTGCTGTGCGCGGAGCATGGGTTCATGATGCGAGGTGCCCATCACGATACCGTATTCAGAGGCCAGTACGGGATTGAGGGTATCGTCGTCGTTGAATGCGTTACCCCACATGGCGGGCCATAGGTAGTTGCCGCGCAGGCGGAGGAGGAGCTCGAAAACCTTTTCGTAAAAGACGTGGTTGAAATTACCGAAGGTGGCTTTTACCCAGCCCGAGAGGGCGGGAGCCTCGTCGTTGATAAAGAAGCCGCGGTATTTGACGGCGGGTCCGTTGAACAGGATGCTGTCGCGGGTGAAATAAAGTTCGTCCTTGTGGGCGGTGGGAACGTCCGCCCAATAATACCAGGGAGAGACGCCTATTTCGCGGGATATCTCCAGTGCGGCGTAGGCGGTGCCGCGGCGGTCGCTGCCAGCGATCACGAGGGCATGGGCTATGGTCGGCGTGGGATTGGCCAGTGTCCTGATGCTATATGCTTCCCATTTGCCGGCGAGTTTGGGGAGGCGATGTCGCCGGAGCAATTGTTTTACGATGGCCGAGCTGTCCATGCTGCCGATGACGATGAGGTTGTCGACGGGATGGTCGGGAAGCGCGTGGAGGAGGACGGGTTTGATGCCGGTGACCCTTTCGATATCTTCCTGGAGTAGTTGCGCCGTTCTGTTCACCAGCCAATGGTCGTTGGGGTCGACGAATAGCTGTGTCGCGCCTTCGTTCTTCGTGACAATGGGAAAGCTCTGGGCTCCCGCTGTCCCGATGGACAGCGTCAGCAGGAGTACGATAGAAATTCTCTTCATAGTGCAAATGATTAAAAGCCGATAGAATTGCCTCCGTCGACGGGGAGGACGACGCCCGTGATATATTTCGCCTGGTTGGAGGCGAGGAATAGGGCTGCGTCGCCGATATCGGCGGGATCGCCCATCCGGCCCATGGGGGTCCTCGAGAAGACCTTTTGTTTCCGTTCGGCATCCGTATCCAGCGCCTTTGCGGACATATCGGTGGCGATGAAACCGGGAGCGATGCAGTTCACCAGGATACCCTTGGGTGACAGTTCCACCGCCATGGCTCTCGTCATTCCTTCGATGGCGGATTTGGAGGCCGTATAGGCGATGACCTTGGGAATGCCATACTGGGAGGCCATGGAGCTGATATTGATAATATTTCCTTTTCCGTGCGGAAGCATGGTTTTCACGACCTCGCGTGTAAGCGTGAAAACGGATCGTACGTTGGTAAGCAGGATCCGTTCGAAATCTTCATCGGTGACGTCTGGCAGCTCTTTTTTCATATTGATGCCGGCGTTGTTGACGAGGATATCGATGTGGTCGTAGTGGTCGATGATGCGGCGTACCAGACCGGGAATAGCGTTGAGGTCATTGAGGTCCTGCGGCATTGGATGGCAGAGGTCGCCCAATTGTTTTTTTGCGGCGTCGAGCTTGTCCCGGTGGCGCCCGACGATGATGGTGAGGATGCCGTTCTCTACGAATTTTTTGGTGATGGCCAGCCCGATGCCCGATCCGCCGCCTGTGATGATCGCTATTTTTTGTGATGTGTCCATTATCCGATCGAGTTTTTAACGTCCCGTGCCGGGCACGTCATGTAACTGAATGTCTTCATAATACTCCAGGGTATGATCCGGGGGTTCGACACCGGCCGGGATCGGCATCCTGGAAAATGTTTGAAAATACAACAAACAGGCATTTCGCCACCAAACTGCGTCATGTTCCTGTATCCGGAGTTTCATATCGACCTGTCGCCATCTTTCCTGGTCGATGTCCGGTCGAAGGCGTTGCCAGCAACGTTGCATCCAGCGGACGGAGTCGACCCCTTTTTGATATCGATAACACATTTCGTCCCATAGGGTCCTTCCGGAGTGCATTTTCCAGGTCCACGGGACATGATGGAACCAAAGCAGCCATTTGTCGGGACAGGTCTTCACGTCTTCCCATTCGGCGCGGGCTCCCGGTGCATATTGTTCGAGCATATTGCTGCCGGTGGGAGTGCGGTCGAACCCGATGCCTGCCGAATCGGCGTGGTGGTAATAGGTCGAGTTCCAGTCCGGGCGTTTAGCCTTGTCGTACCATGGCCCCGGCCCATAATGATGGCCTTCTGCAAAGATCATGTTCAAACCCACGGGGTTCATGTAGTCTACTGTGATCTCTCGAGAGGCCAGCATCATTCTTCGTATGCTGTCGACGGCGGTGGTGTTGTTGGTAAAGGTCTGGCGGATCCATTCGTCGGCGATGCCGGCAGGAGTTGCACCCCAGGCGAGGCGGCCGAACGCGTACCAGTTGGCTTGCGCGAAGATGTGGCCGCACCAGTTGATATCATTACCCGTATTGGCAACCCCGGCCATGCCGCTGATCGACTGGCCGACGGTCGGACCGTTACCATGTGTATAGGTGTCGGCGTCCATACATTCCGCGAATAATGGTGCCAGGTAAACGAGGTGGTTGGAGGCTCCCAGGTATTCCTGAGTGATCTGTACTTCCAGCATCAGCCTGGTATCAGGCATAGCGCCGAACAGCGGATGGAAGGGTTCGCGGGGCTGGAAATCGAGGGGACCGTTTTTGATCTGCACCAGGACATTGGAATCGAACTTTCCATCCAGTGAGTGGAACTCATCGTAGGCTTGTCTGGCGCGATCGGCCGCGGTCGCATTATACACGAAAGCCCGCCAGATGACGATGCCATGGTGCGGAGCCAGCGCTTCCCCCATCATATTGGCGCCGTCTGCATGCGAGCGTCCGTAGTTCTGGGGGCCTGGTTGGCCTTCCGAATTGGCTTTTACGAGGAAGCCGCCAAAATCGGGGATGTAGCGGTAAATCTCATCGGCTTTCTTTTTCCACCATTCGCGTACTACCGGGTCGAGGGGATCGGCTGTGTGAAGCCCGCCGAGTTGTATGGGAGAAGCGAAATTGACGGAGAGGTAGACACGGATGCCATAGGGGCGGAAGATATCGGCGAGCGCGGCTGCCTTTTCAAGGAATGCGGGGGTTAAAAAGAGATAATTCGCGTTCACGTTATTGAGCACCGCGCCATTGATGCCGATAGAAGCATTGGCACGGGCATAGTCGGTATATCGTTGGTCCTTATAGGTAGGGAGCGTGAACCAGTCCCAAAGGGAAAGGCCCGCGTAACCTCTTTCCACGTTGCGGCTCATATTGTCCCAATGGTCGAGGATGCGATATGCACGGGTGGGGATACTTATGATATCGAGGTGCGTCAGTGGTTGGTGCGTCTGCAGAAGCCGAATGAATTGGAAGACGCCGTAGAGAACACCTTTATCGGAGGCGGCGACGATAGCTATGCCGGAGCGGTTGTCCAGGGTGTAGGTGCGGATGATGAAACCCTCGTCGCCCAGGCGGTGGATGTCGGCGTCCCAGTGAAGACGGGTCAGGAAGGGGAGAGACGCGGGGGTGCCGATGAGGAGGGAGTTGGCGGAAGGGATCGTTGTATAGTCGGGCGGGTGGCCGAGCAGACCGGCGATAGCATTCGTCAGCTCGTTACGGGCGGCCGGGAGGATCTCGCTGCCCGTGGCGGGGAAGGTGCAGGAGGGAATGGTCCGGAGGTATTGCTGCAGCAATTGACGGTCGTCGATCCTATCGTAGCGGAGCCAGAGGCGGTAACCGTCCTCTGCAAGGACGCGGGATGACCGAAGAAGAAGCAGGCTGAACAGGATGCAGGCGAAACGCTTCATGAGGCGTTTGGTTTCCGGGTGAGCGAGGATTCGCGGATGATGAGGTCGCTGCGGAGGATGATCGTATTGGTGGATTGGATATTGGATGAGCCGGCGAGGTGGTCGATGAGATGGCGTGCGGCGATCTGTCCCATTTCGTAACCGGGGTAATTGACGGTCGTGAGATTGGGTTCGACGACGGTGGAGACGGGGTCGTTGTTGAATCCTACGAAGGCGATGTCCTCGGGGATCCGGATGCCTGTTTGTTTGAGGGCCGTCATGCAGCCGACTGCACAGTTGTCGTTAGCTACAAAGACAGCATCGGGCAGCGGTCGCATTTCCCGGATGACAGCCGCGGCTTCGGCGCCGGCCTCCTGGCTGAGATTACCGACGATGACGAGGTCTTCGCGGAAGACGATGCGTTGGTCGGCGAGCGCCTGTTTATATCCTTTGAGGCGGTCGACGTATACGTTCCTTTTGGGGGTGGCGGTAATATGGACGATGCGGCGGCGGCCCTGGCTGATGAGGTGGGTGGTGGCCTCGTAGGCCGCCTTCATATTATTAATAAGGACGCAGGTGCCGTTGGACTGTTCTGCGGTACGGTCGAAAAAGATGATCGGGGTCTTTTTTTTAACAAAGGGCTCGAAGTGGGCGAGGGAGTCCGTATCATAGGCCAATGAAACGAGCAGGCCGTCGACGCGGCTATTAAATAAGGTGTTGGCGTTGGTGATCTCCTTTTGGACGGACTCCGACGACTGGCTGATGATCAGGTTGTAGCCTTCGCGGGTTGCGATATTTTCCATGCCTGCGATGACGGAGGACATGAAATAGCTATTGATCCGGGGGATGATCACGCCGATGGTATTGGTGCGCTGGGTACGGAGATTGCGGGCGAAATGATTCGATCGGTAACCTAATTCCTGGGCCAGGTCGGCTATCTTTTTTTTGGTTTTCTTGCTGACTACGGGGTCATCCTTCAAAGCCCTGCTGACCGTGGCTATTGAGATATTCAGTTTACGGGCGAGGTCGTAAATGGTCACTTCTTTGAATTCGGTCATACAATCGTTTACGTGCGGAAGGTGCAAGTAAAAATAGGGTTTTTTTTCAAAAAAATTGTAATCGGTTACATTTTGTCGGAATTTTCCCTATTTTAGCCTTGCCAAATCACAGACCAAAACAACGATCGATCTTATGCAGCCATATGATTTCCCGGATAGGGACCTTTCTCCCGAAGCGGCATTGCCTTTACTTATCGGCTATTATTCTCCGTAGTGATCCAGGCGATCGCCTGCCACCTCCATCCACATTGTAGCATTTCCTTCATTACTTCTTAAAAAAACTAAACTCCATATGCGAAAATTCAAAGTACGAAACACCCTTGTTTCGAGCATACTGATGACTGCTGTGAGCTTGCTCTTGTCATCATTATTATATGCACAGGACGTAGGCGCGCCGGTGCATGGGAATGTAACGGATTCGAGCGGAAAGCCTGTCAGCGGGGCTTCCGTGACGAACCTGAAGACCAAAAAAGGGACCTCCACCGACCAGAGCGGTAATTTCACGATCGGTGCGGTAAACGGTCAGACCCTGGAGATATCCTATGTCGGGTTTCAGAAGGCAAGGGTCGTTTACAGGGGACAGAGCAACATCTCCGTATCGCTGGTAGCCGAGAGCGCCGAGCTTACGAATGTAGTGGTCATCGGTTATGGCACTCAAAGAAAGGAAGCGGTAACCGGATCGGTCGCTTCGATAACCGGTAGCAATTTGCGCGAGGTGCCTTCCCCCAATATTACGGACGCCATGCAGGGGCGTTTGCCGGGTGTGGCCATCTCACAGACTTCGTCGCAACCGGGCGCCTCGATGCAGATCCGTATCCGGGGTACGCGTTCGCTGACGGCAACCAATGATCCGCTGATCGTGCTGGACGGTATCCCTTTCCCGGGGAATATCGCCGATATCGACATGAATGACGTGAAAAGCGTGGACGTGCTGAAGGATGCTTCGGCGACGGCCATTTACGGTTCGCGCGGGGCCAACGGGGTAGTCCTGATCACTACTTATAAAGGTACATCGGGCCAGGAGCCACGGATAACGGTCAACGGATATTATGGCGTGAATAAGATCTTCTCGAAATTCCCGATGATGAACGGACCGCAACTGCTGGCGCTGCGTCAGACCGCGGGCCGTTATCTCCAGCAGGGTGGCGCCGCCCAATTGGGGACCGATGAGACCACCACCAACAACACCGACTGGCAGAACCTATTCTACCAGAACGGTAAGGTGACCAACGAGGATATCAGCGTTTCCTCGTCGACCAGGGGCGGGAGCTACAACTTCGGGGCTGCTTTTTATGACAACATAGGCGTGATACCTACCCAGTCTTACCGGCGAATGACGATACATGGTTCGTTGGATCAACGCGTCGGTAAATATGTCCGCATGGGCTTCACCACCCAGGACAATTACAGTTACACGCAGGGAGCGCAGGTAGGGCTCTATAACGTATTATCCAATTCACCGCTCGCCAGCCCGTATAATGCAAACGGATCCATTAAATATATCATAAACATGCCTTTGGATCAGCAGTGGGTGGAAACTAAAAAGGTGGTCGACAGCCTGAAGAACCAATATCTCCAGCAGACCAAGGGATATTCCAGCTATAACTCGGTTTATGGCGAGGTCCACGTGCCGGGTGTGGAAGGTCTGGCCTACCGGATCAACATCGGTTTGAATTACAGCACCGGCAGTACGGGAGGTTATACGGCCGTCGGCGTAAACAGCAACAACCCGACTGCTCCTTCCACCGCGTCCCTGAACTATTCGACAAATACGGACTGGACGATCGAGAACCTGCTGACGTATGACCGGACGTTCAATAAAAGTCAGATCAATGCACTGGCACTGTATTCGACCGAAAAGACCCAGTACAATTTTAGTTCCTTATCCGGGATCGGTATTCCTGCCGATGGGCTGCAATACTACAATATTGGCACCGCCAGCCAGGAGATCGATGTTTTGCCCGGTGTTCCGCAAAACCAGAACTACTACCAACGGGGATTGTTGTCCTGGATGGGGCGCTTGATGTATACGTACGACAACCGTTATATGATATCAGCTACTGTGAGGTCGGATGGTGCATCGGTACTCGCTCCCGGGCATCAATGGCATACCTATCCCGCCGTCAGCGCGGGTTGGAATATAGCCAACGAATCTTTCATGAAAGGTGTTCCCTCGATCAATATGCTTAAACTGCGTGTCGGTTATGGGGAAACTTCCAACCAGGCGGTGAATCCTTACTCCACATTGGGTCTCCTGAGCACCAACCCGTACAATTTCGGCTCCACCTATGCGACGGGTTATTATGTCTCTACGTTGCCTAACCCGCAGTTGAGCTGGGAATTTTCGAAGACCTGGAACTACGGCGTCGACTTCGCCGCGCTGAACAACCGGTTGTCAGGTACGGTCGAATACTATGTCACCAACACCAACGGTCTTTTGCAGCAGGTGACGCTGCCTCCGACTTCCGGCGTGGGAAGCTATACCGGCAATGTGGGTAATACACAAAATAAAGGGATCGAGTTTTCGCTGGATGGGACCATCCTGAAGACCCATAGCGGTGTGACCTGGGATCTCGGCGTCAATATGTCTTTCAACCGAAACAAGGTCACCCATCTGGCATCCGGCGTATTGGCGGATCAGGCGAATTGGTGGTTTGTCGGTCATCCGATCAATGTCATTTATGATTATCAGAAAATGGGATTGTGGAAGGATGCGGCCGATAGCGCTGCGGGCCATGAAAATATCTTACAGCCCGGCGGGACTTTGGGGACGATCAAGGTCAAATATACCGGCGGCTATGGCGCGAACGGAGTACCGAACAGGGCCATCGATCCCGACGACCGCCAGGTGCTGAATGCAGACCCGACTTTCATCGGGGGCTTCAATACGCGGGTCAGTTACAAAGGGTTCGACTTCTCGGCGGTGGGCATTTTCCAGGACGGGGGCATCCTGATCAGCACCTTGTACGGATCGGCCAGCTATCTCAACCTGGAGAGCGGACGTAGGAATAACATCAAGATCAACTACTGGACGCCGACCAACACGAATGCGAAATATCCCAACCCGGCCGGCCAGATCAGCGGCGACAATCCTGTATACGGTTCTACTTTAAGCTATTTCAGCGGGTCGTACTTAAAGATCAGCACGCTTTCGCTGGGATACAATTTTGCCAGGTTTGCGAAGCGCTTCGGCATACCGTCCGCCCGGATCTACGTTACGGCGCAGAATCCGTTCGTGACCTTGTCGCCGTACCATAAAGAGACCGGTTTGGATCCGGAGACGAACTCTTATGGTGATCAGTTCGCTGCGGTACCGTTGTCTTCGTCTCTGCATCGTCTGCTGACGCAAGGATTCAATGCGCCTGCCACACGCAGCTATTTAGTCGGTCTTAACTTAACCTTTTAAATCTTGTTAAAATGAAACGGATACTTTTCAATAGAACATTGCTTGGATTGGCCCTGGCGGTAGTGGTCCTGGGTGGATGCAGCAAGGTCCTGCAGGAACAGCCGCGGGCCACTTATACACCCAGTTTTTTCACCACCCAGACGGGGGTCATCGGCGGATTGACGGAGATGTATGCCCATCTGCGGAACATGTACGGACAGGGCTATTGGTATAATACGCTGGAAGTCGGCACGGATGAGTCGACCTATGGTCAGAGCGCGGACGGGAACTTCCTGGTCATGGACATGACGGGTCAGGGCGCCATCACCTCTACTACCAGCCGTAGCGACGTGATCTGGAACAACTGTTTCACCAACATCAATACGGCCAGCGGTGTCATTCAATATGGCGCGAAGGCGGGTGTCAGCATCGCGCTGACGTCGGAAGCGAATTTCTTCCGGGCATTCGATTATTTCTTATTGGTGCAGACATTCGGCGGCGTGCCGCTGGACCTCGGCGCGGGTACGCTTCAATTCAACACGGCGCCGACGCCGACTT
>DASYSV010000366.1:0-17451 GCA_036010185.1 Puia sp. | reverse complement strand
CAAGGCCATCTGTATGGCGCTAAGCCGCCGCGACGATGACGAGCTGCACATCATATCGCTCGATTTCAACCAGACCTATACTGGCTCCATCAGACGCATATCTCCTTCGGGGATGCATTGGCCCGACTATATACTCGGCGTGGTTGAACAGCTTCAGAGCATGGGCTGTCCTACCGGAGGGTTCAATCTGGTCTTCGGGGGAGACATCCCTCCCGGAGCCGGTCTTTCATCTTCTGCGGCGCTGGAATGCGCGACCGCCTTTGCGCTGAATGAGCTCTTCGGTTTGTCGCTCGACCGGCTGACGATGGTCAAACTGTCACAAGCCGCGGAAAATGAATTCGTCGGTCTGAAATGCGGGATCATGGACATGTTCGCGAGCATGTTCGGTCAGAAAGAGCAGGTCATCCGGCTCGATTGCCAGTCGCTGGCCTATACCTATTTTCCTTTCCGGATGGATGGCATTCGCATATTGCTGCTCGATAGCCGTGTCAAACATTCGCTGGCATCTTCGCAATACAATGTCCGCCGGCAACAATGCGAGGCGGGGATCAGGCTGGTGCAAAAAATTCATCCCGCCGTTCGCAGCCTCAGGGATGTGACCATGGAGATGTTGCAGGAGTGCGTGGCTCCGGCCGACGATCTGATCTGGAACCGCTGTTCCTATGTCGTGGAAGAGAATGCACGTCTGCAGGCCGCTACCGAAGATCTGCAACGCGGCGACCTCGCTTCCTTCGGTGGCAGGATGTATGGTTCGCACGACGGGCTCAGCCGGAAATATGAGGTCAGCTGTCCCGAACTGGATTTCCTCGTCGACCAGGTACGCGAAGAACCCGGTGTGCTGGGTGCGCGCATGATGGGCGGCGGTTTCGGCGGCTGCACGATCAATCTCGTTAAGGAAGACGCGATCGACGGGCTCGTTCAGCGGCTTGCGCCTTTCTACCGGAAGACGATGAATAAGGAGATGAAGGTGTATATCGCGCGGATAGAAGACGGCACTTCGACACTATAAATACAATCATTGCTATATGAACAGAACCTCCTTCTTTGTAATGAGCATCTTCGCGGGCATGTTAGCCGCCTGCGGCAATCATGCGAATGTCCCTGCAGACGCACTCCCGGATCCCGCCGCTTTCAAAGGTACTACCGACGGGCAGCCAACTGCCCTTTATATCCTGAAAGACCAGAATGGGGCCGCCGCGGCCGTCACCAACTATGGCGCCCGGCTGGTCAGCCTGGTAGTCCCGGACAAGAATGGCACACCGACCGATGTGGTCGACGGTTATGACAACATCGGCAATTACCTGCATCAGCCGGAAACCTTTTTCGGGGCGATCGTAGGGCGTTATGGGAATCGTATCGCGAAAGGCAAGTTCACGCTCGATAGCAATACTTACACGCTGCCGATCAATAATGCGCCGAACTCATTGCACGGGGGGACGAAAGGTTTCGGCGATGTTGTATGGACGGGCCACCAGTTGAACGACAGCGCCGTCGAACTGACCTACCTCTCCAAAGATGGGGAAGAAGGATATCCCGGAAACCTGAATGTCAAGGTGACCTATACACTGGAGAACGGGAATGCGCTGCACATCAATTATGAAGCAACGACGGATAAGGCTACCGTGGTCAACCTGACCAACCACGCCTATTTCAATCTCAACGGCCAGGGCAGCGGCGCCATCGCCGGCCATTTGCTCCAGATAAACGCCGATCGGTACACGCCGGTGGATTCGACGCTGATCCCCACGGGGGCTATCGATTCGGTCGCAGGCACGCCATTAGATTTCCGTCAGCCGACGGCCATCGGTGCGCGGGTCAACGATACCGGTAACCAGCAGATCAGGTATGGCAAGGGTTACGATCACAATTTTGTGCTCGACAAGAGCAAAGGCGATCTGGCTGCCATTGTAACGGGCGACAGCAGCGGCATCGTGATGACGGTTACCACCGACCAGCCCGGCATCCAGTTCTATTCCGGCAATTTCATGAATGGCACAAACCCGCTCAAGGCAGGGAAAAAGGATGGTCATCGTACCGCCTTCTGTCTTGAGACGCAGCACTTCCCCGACAGCCCGAACGAACCGTCCTTTCCGTCGACGGTGCTGAAGCCCGGGGAGCAATATCATTCCACGACCACGTATGCGTTTAGCGTGAAGTAGGCGCTCGCTCAGCGTCCCGCCGTGCTTTCAGTGCCCCGGCGCAAGCCGGTTGTATTCCCGCAGGATGCGGATCACCGCTTCTTTGGGCAGACCGGGTACGGTATTCCCGTTGATACCGACCAGCGTCTTACCGGCGAACAGCGCGTTGACTATGGCTTCTTCCGTAGCCTCGACCGTGGCCTCGAAAAGGGGATTGATCCGGTCGTTGGGCAGCGTGGTGACCTCCCTGTTTTCCGTATTGCTGAATGCCTGCGGGTTGGCGGTCGAAAACGCCAGGAAGATATCGCCCGAACCATTACCGCCGATGCCCCCGGTACGGCTAACGCCGAGGGGTATACGTTGAGCCAGCCGTTTGAGCTGACCGGGCAGCAAAGGTGCGTCAGTCGCAAGTATGACGATGATGGAGCCGGTCTCATCCCGGGGAAGGGCATCCGTCACCCCGAAAGATTGCCCTTCGATGATATAGGGCAGCGTATCCTGCAGCCGGCGGCCGACAGGGACTCCTGCAATGGTCAGCTGTCCCCGGCTGCCATGGTTGCATTGTACCAGCACACCGACCGTATAGCCGCCGTCGCGGGCATCCAATACCCGCGAGGCCGTCCCGATCCCTCCTTTAAAATTATAGCACATCATGCCGGTGCCACCTCCGACGCCTCCTTCTTCGACCAGTCCGGAACGGGCGCTATCGAGGGCATGAAAGACATCCGCCTTTGTGACGTGCTGACCATTGATGTCGTTAAAGATGCCATCATAGGTTTCGGCTACCACGGGATAAGCATACCAGTAATCTTTATAGAAAGGCGCATAATAATGGTGCTGATCCATCCACTGCCAGGCAGCATCCCTGACCGTGCCTACGCTGCCCGTATTTGTGATGAGGACCGGCGTTTCGAGAAAACCGGACTCCGTGATCCAGTGCGTACCGGTCATGTCGCCGTTGCCATTGAGCGTGTACCAGTTGGCATACACCGGTCCGAACTTCGGTCCACGGGGAAGTATAGCCGTTACACCCGTACGCACGGGACCTTTGCCTTTTACGAGCGGTCCCTCGCCGCTGATGATGGTGGTCTGGCCGACCGTGACACCCGGTACGTCGGTAATAGCATTGAAAGCGCCGGGGTGCCCGTCAAATGGGACGCCATAGTCACGTGCGCGCTGTGCAGTCGCTGTCATGGCAACAAAAATAAGGAACAGGAAATATATACGCATCTCATTCGGTTACGTACGCATCGGCGATGGTCAGGGCGTCGCCGATCATGGCCAGGCCCTCGTCGATCTGATCGCGCGTGATACACAAAGGCGGCGCGACGAACAAATAATTCCAGCGCACAAAGGTGTACATACCAACCTCTTTCAGCCGGGCGGCCACCTTGTTCATGACCGCCATCTCATCGGGCTTTGCATTGAAAGGGGCCATGGGTTCCTTCGTCGACCGGTTCTTTACGATCTCGAAGACACCGAGCAATCCGGTATTGCGGAAGTCCCCGATACAGGGATGTTCCGCGCGTAGCCGCTCCGCCTGTTCGTCCAGGTAACGACCCATCCGGGCGGCATTTTCTATGAGGTTTTCGTCCTCATATATCTTCAGCACCTCGACAGCCGCCGCACAGGCCACCGGATGCGCGGAATAGGTGAGCCCCGTCCAAAGCACACGGTCGTCGAAATATCGGGCGATTGCATCGGACACGATCAGCGCGCCCATCGGCAGATAACCCGCCGTGATCCCCTTGGCGGTGGCGATCATATCGGGAACCACGCCATGCACGTCGCAGGCAAACCATTTCCCGGTCCTCCCGAACCCGCTCATCACTTCGTCGGCGATCAGCAGGATACCATAGCGGTCGCACAAGGCGCGAACCTTCTTTAAATAATCCGGCGGATATTTGATACAGCCCGATGAGCCGCTTTCTCCTTCCATCAGGATTGCGGCGATGTTCTCAGGGCCTTCGAATTCAATGATCCTTTGAATATGCGACACGCATTCGCGATTGCACGAAGACATTTCCTGGTTCCAGGGACAGCGGTAACAATAGGGGTCTTCGACATGGATCATGCCCGGTGCCTGCTGGGCGTCCGTCTGAAGCTTTCGGGGATCGCCGCCCGCGGTCATGGCGCCATACGAACTTCCATGATAGGCGCGATAACGCGCGATGACCTTATGTTTCCCGGTATAAAGCCGCGCCACCTTGAGGGCATTCTCGATGGCGGTCGCTCCGCAAACCGTGAACAAGGTCTTCGTCAGACGCCCGGGTGTGATCTCCGCGAGCTTCTTACCTAATTCTCCGCGGGCACGCGTGACACAGGACGGTGTGACATAGCTGACCTCCTGCATCTGCCGCACCACGGCATCGGTCACCCGTTGATTCCCATGCCCGATGTTGACGTTCATCAGCCCGGAAGAAAAGTCGAGATAGCGTTTGCCGTCGTAGTCGTACAGATAGACCCCTTCCGCCCGCTGTACGGCGATGGGGTTGATACCGTGTTGTTTGCTCCAGGAGAAAAGCGTGTAATCCAGGTTGTCCTGTACGATCTCCTGCGTTTCGGATAATGTGTTGGATGCGGGCATATGGAAAAGTTTTATTGCTGTTCAGGTCATCCAGTTGATCCCGGCTTCCGGATTCCATTTAACGGTCGATTTCCTCAGCTTCGTCCAGAACCCGATCGAGCTCTTGCCTGTGATGTCGCAGACGCCGAATTTACTATCGTTCCAGCCGCCGAACGAAAAAGGTTCCCGGGGCACGGGTACTCCTATATTGACACCGACCATTCCGGCGCTGGCCCGCTCGATAACATATCGTGCGTAGCTACCGTTCTGCGTGAATACCGATGCTGCATTGCCATAGGGGCTGGCGTTTTCGATGGCGAGGGCTTCATCGAGGGTATCGACACGCATTATACAGATCACCGGTCCGAATATCTCTTCGCTAGCGATCGCCATGTCGGGCCGGACATGATCGATGACGGTTGGCCCCACATAGCTGCCCCCTTCCTTCCCCGGTACGGTATAACCGCGGCCGTCGACCAATATCCTGGCGCCCTGCCGTTCCGCTTCGGTGATATAGCGTTCGATCCTTTCTTTTGCAGTCCTGTCGATCACCGCACCCAGATTTTGTCCCGGGATGATCTTGCGGGCGCCCTCACATATCTGTCCAATAATGTCATCTACCGGTCCGACGGCGACCATAGCGGAAGCCGCCATACAACGCTGACCCGCGCACCCGCTCATCGACGCCACTACATTCGCGGCCGTCATGGAGGGTTGGGCATCGGGCAATACCAGAAGGTGGTTCTTGGCTCCGCCGAGTGCAAGACAGCGTTTGAGATGCTGGGTGGCCCGCCGGTAAACGATCTTCGCCACTTTGGTGGAGCCGACGAAGGAGACTGCGTCGATACCGGGGTGGTCGCAGATAGCCTCCACGATGGCGCTGTCGCCGTTGACAATATTGAAAACGCCGTCCGGCAGACCCGCCTCGCGCAGCAGCAAGGCAGTACGGGCGCAGGATAGCGGCACTTTTTCGGATGGCTTCACGATCATGCAATTGCCGAGGGCCAGTGCGTTGGGGATGGTCCAATGCGGTACCATTGCGGGGAAATTGAACGGAACGATGGAAGCCACTACGCCCAGCGGCACATGATCGAGACGACATTCCACTCCTTTGCTGACCTCGAGTATCTCGCCGCCTATCAGTTGTGGAAGCGAGGTGGCAAATTCCGTAAGCTCGATACATTTTTCAATCTCGGCGATGGCCTCGCTCATCGTCTTTCCGTTCTCTTCGCTGACCAGTGCGGCCAAAGTATCCATATCGCGTTCCAATAACCGTTTGTACCGGAAGAACACCTGCACACGCTCTTTCACGGGCATCCGGCTCCAGGCAGGGAAAGCCGCCCGGGCGGCCTCGACGGCATCATCGAGATCGTTACGGTCCGAACACGGCATCTCCGCAAGCGCGCGGCCATCGATAGGGCTCAATACAGAGAGGCTTCTACCGGATCCAGCACCGGCGAAGCCTCCGTTGATAAAATTTTGCAAACTACCGTATTTCACCTGTCCAAGTTACCCTATTTCCTGCTCACCACCAATACCTGGAAGGTGCCCGGTATCATGCGCGGTCGCTGACCTGCTTGCGCCGGCTCGGTGTCGGCCGCGGGCAGATAGACGGAATGCGTCCTGCTGTCTACGGCACAGGTGCGGGCGCTGCGCTTGGTAGGGACGTTTTCGATAACGGAAAAAGAAGAAGCGGACGATTCCCTGATCACGGTGACCACGCCTTCGCCGCAGGAGGCGAATACCAGTTTCAGCCCTTCGTCGAAACCCACGCCGTCACAACCATTGCCGATGGGCAGTTTGGCGACGACGGAACCATTGGTTGCATCCATGACGACAAGCTGTTTTTCACAACCCGCAAAAAGCCGTTTGGTTTTCAGATCGATGGCCAGTCCGGTGGGGCTTTCGGCGCCAAGCGGCCAGCTGGCGACGACCGTTTTTTTACGCATATCCACCTCCGAGATCTCGTTCTTGTCCTCGATGTTGACATAGACCATACCTTCGCCGTCGGATACGGCGGTCTCGGGTTTGCCGTCGAGCGCGATCGAATCCGTCACCCTGCCCGAAGCGCAATCGATGATCGAAAGATTATGGCTTCTGCCGTTGCAGGTTATAATGGTTTTCGTGAACGGCTCGTACATGATCGCGTCCGGATTCTGCCCTGTCGCAATCTGACCTTCTATGGCGTCAGTCTTCATATCGAAAACCGTCACATTGTTCAGCCGGCCATTACTGGTATATCCTTTCCCGTGATGTTCGTCGAAAGCAATGCCATGGACGCCGGTGGTATTGGGGATGACGCCGACCGAGTCGCCGGTCTTCTGGTCGAGGATATTGACCTGCGTCCCGTGTGAGACATAGACCTTCTTATCCGGTCCCACCGAAATATAATCCCAGCCGCCCGGACTTGCGATCCTGAACGTACCCGTAACGGCGTAACCGCTCTGCGCATTCGCGGTGTGAACCGCGAGGCAGAGTGCCAGTGAAGCAAAAGAACATGTCAGCAAGCGTTGCATAAGCATTGTTTTTATGTCCCAAACTAGGTCCCAATTCTGACGGGAGTCTGGAGGTGGAGTCCACGGGATGCCGGAGCCTCAGCTAACGGGAAGCCGAAGCCTCAGCTCACGGGATGCCGGAGCCTCAGCTCACCCTTTTGCCCTCCATCAGCATATCGACAGCCTGATCGAGACTTCCCGCCCGGGTGATCTCGCCGGCATTGACGAAAAAGATCTCGTCGGCGCCTGCGATGGTATTGAGCCGATGCGCGATGATCACGCGGGTAGTGGTGGGGGGCAGACGGCGCAGGATATCTTCCAGCATTTTTTCGGTGACGGTATCGATATTCGCCGTCGCCTCGTCGAGGATCAGCAGCTCGGGCTCGCGGAGCACGGCCCTGATAAAGGCGATCAGCTGTTTTTGACCGAGGCTGATCCCTTCTCCCCCGAGGGTGACCGCGGTGTCCAGGCCGTCATCGAAGCGTGTCAACAAGGTCTCGAGCCCTGACGAATGCAGGACCCCTGTCAATTGCTCGTTCGGGCCGTCTTTGTATTTCTCATTCCCATAAAGGATATTTTCCCGGACCGTTCCCGAGAAAAGGATGGGATCCTGTAAAATGAAGCCGATCTTTTCAGCCCGTTCGGCGGGAGTATAGGTCCGGATGTCGCGACCATGGAGAATGACCGCCCCTGCCGTCGGATCATACAGACGCGCCAGCAGCGATGCCGTAGTAGTCTTGCCGCCGCCCGTCGGGCCGACCAGCGCATACGTTTTTCCTTTTTCCATCCGGAAACTGTTATGCCGAAGCACATCTTTTCCTCCCGGATAGGCGAAGGATACTTCGCGGAACTCGATCAGTGGCGGCTGGCCTGCCGACGCGCCATTCCCTGTCCGGACAACCGAAAGCCCACCGGGGGGTATTGCCGGGATATCCGATTCATGGATGGTCACCAGATCGGTATCCAGCGAGAGGATATGCGAAATGCGGTCCCAGCTCGCGATGGCCACCTGGAATCCGGCCCAGAGGGCCGCCAGCTGACGCAAGGGGTCATAAAAGCTGCTGGTGTACATGAAATAGGCGACCAGGAACCCGGGGGTGAAATAGCCGGTCCTGATCAGATAAATGCCATAGAAAAGGACCACCATCTGTCCGAGACCGGACAAGAGGCTGTACACCGGGTTAAAGACACTGTTGGCGATGCCTGCGCCCACCGCGGAAGAATAATTCGCCGTATTGGCCTGTCCGAAACGTTTGCGGAAGTAATCCCTGCGGTTGAAAGCAAGCACTACCTTGAAATTGTTGAGCGATTCCTGTATCTCCGCGCTAAGTCCGCCGGTCGCTTTGGCGCTGGCGGCATTCTTTTTCTTTACCCATTTCGACATCACCTTGTTGAATAGCCACATCAGGGCCGCAGGCGAAAGCGTCAGCAACCCAAGACGCCAGTTGAAATAAACCAGCGCCACACCGGCGCCCGCGATGATGAAGATGCTGGAAATAAATTGCATAAGCGACTGGCTGAAGAATTGGTTGACCTTATCGGTATCGTTGTTGATCCGCGAGATGAGATCTCCAGCCTTGTTCTGCGCAAAAAAGGCGACGGGCAATTCCTGCAGTTTGTTGAAGACCGCATTCCGCAGCGTATACAGGAGATGTTGCCCGAATCCGCCCATCAGGATCGTCCGCCAGTAGACCGCGCCAAGGTTCAACAGGTAAATACCGATCAAACAACAACATACCGTCACGATAAGCGAATAGCCGGAACCGTGAAACAGGTGTGTCATCCATGTCGATTGGTCCGGTATCCCCGTGGATACCGTGTTGATCTTACCTTCGATAAGGTGGTTAATGGTGTACCCGATGAGGGCGGGCGGGAGCATGGACAGTATGGAGTAGACGACCATGATCAGCAACGCGCCGATCAGCTTGCCGCGTTGTTCGGGTAGCAGGCCGACCAATTTCGTCAGCGCGGGCCATATCTTGCTTTTTGAGCGTCCCGCGGTCAGTTCGTTAAGATTGTAATTCCGGCTGTTCATAGTGGCTGGTGCTTTTTTGCGATTGATAGATCTGTACATATTCAGGACAGGTCTGCATCAATTGTGCATGTGTTCCCATCGCGATCATTTCTCCTTCCATGAGCAGGATGATCTGTTCGAAATCTTCGATGGAAGCGATCTTCTGCGTCACGGAGAGCAATGTGATACCCGGGTAATTGGCGCGGACATTTTCCAGTATCTTCTTTTCCGTCTGGTTATCTACCCGCGCGGTAAAGTCGTCCAGCAGGAGGACACGCGGATCGAGCGCCAGCGCGCGCGCCAGCATGATCCGTTGTTTCTGTCCACCCGATAGGGTGGTACCCCGTTCGGAGACAACGGTATCGATCCCTTCGGGAAGCTCGTCGATAAAGGCGGTAAGTTCGGCGGTTGCGATCGCCTTTTTAAGCGACTCATCGCTGACGTTATCGCTGAAAGCGATATTCTCGCGGATGCTGAGGTTGAACAGGATGCTGTCCTGGAATACGAACCCGACCTGCCGGTGGAAATCATCCTTCCGGTATCCGTCCAGCGGATATCCGTCGAACTCGATGGTCCCCCGGGTGGGATGGCTGAGGCTGGTAAGCATGTACAACAGTTGTGTCTTGCCCGCAGCCGTCGGCCCGATGACGGCCGTCTTCGATCCGCCATGGATATGGAAGGATATATCCTTCAATACCATCTTTTCGCCATAGCTGACCGATACATCCTTAAAATCGATATCCCCCTTCAGATCGCTGACACGTGTTCCGCCCTCTTCGGGATCCGGGGTATACAACACGCCAGCGATACGGCCATAAGACGCCTGCGCCTGCGCGATGACATTGCTCATGAACCCGATGACCAGTATCGGGAAGATCAGCATGGTGAGATACATATTGAAAGCGGTAAATTGACCGATCGTCATCCGGCCTGCGATGACATAATGCCCGCCAAACGCGAGGATGGTCAGCGTGGCGAGATTGGCAGTGAAGATGATGATCGGGATCAGGGTGGCGAATAATTTGAGGATCCTGAGCCCGAGTCCGAGCGCTTTGGCGTTGGCTTCCAGGAATTTGGTGTATTCCAGGTGTTGGGAATGGATCACCCGGATAAGTGCGGCGCCGATAATGCTTTCATTGATCACCTTATTCAGCGTGTCGATGACCTCCCGGCTGGCCTTGAACAAGACCCTCACTTTTTTCAGGACGATAAAAAATGTGAACCCGATGATCGGGATGATCGCGATGACGCACAGGGCCAGCTGCCACCGGATCGTCAGCAGGAAGATGCTTGCCCCGATGATGATAAAGATGGAGGAGAAGATCGAAACGATGGCCTGGGCGACGAATCCTTTGATGGAATCGACGTCCGAGGTGAGATTGGTCAGGAGCTGACCGGTATTTTTCTTTTGGAGAAAGCTGTAATTCTGCCGCGAAATGCGGTCTGCGAGCCGGGTCCGGAGATCACGGGCGACCCGCTCGGAGGTGTAGGTCTGAACAAAAGACGAGGCATAGGTAAAGACAAAAACGCCGACGATCGCCGACAGAAAGAGCAGTAGCGTGCGGTCGACATCCAGCCGGTGGGCGATGAATGCGTCGATCGCGTTCTTGCTGATGTTCGGAATGAGCAAATTGATCCCATTGCTGACGAGGGACAGTACGACGAGGAGAATGATCCATTGCCGGTACGGTTTCAATATCGAGAACAATCCCGGCCCGGCGGGTTTCCCGCCGGGTCCCATGGGTTTCCCACCCGGCCCGGCCTGCACCGCCTTTTTTTGTCTTTTTTCACTCATAGCGGCGTAAAATTAGGAAAATCTCGTTTGGGATGGCCCTATAATCGGTTCGGCCGCCTTTTTAGGCGGCCGAACGAAGGAAATTGCCGGTGAAGACGGGATCAATATGCATTGGCCTCGCGCCGGAAGAGATTGAATACGGTCATAAAGACGATGCGCACGTCGAGCCATAAAGACCAGTTCTCGAGATACCAGATATCGTGTTCGATCCTTTTCTCCATCTGTCCAAGGTCGCGGGTCTCGCCGCGGTAACCGTGCACCTGGGCCCAGCCGGTGATACCGGGTTTGACGAACTGCCGGATCATGAAATGATCCAGCTGCTGCGAATAATCGCTGGTATGTTTGAGCATATGCGGACGGGGCCCTACGATGCTCATATCGCCTTTCAGTACGTTGAGGAATTGCGGGAATTCGTCGATGCTCGTCCGGCGTAGGAAGCGGCCTATCCGGGTGACCCGGCTGTCGTTTCGGGTGGCCTGCCGGTGTTCGGTCGTATTGTTTTTGACCATGCTCCGGAATTTGAGACAGGGGAACGAGCGGTTGTTCTTCCCCGAGCGGGCCTGTTTGAAAAAGATAGGCCCCCGGGAATCCAGCAGGATGGCCAGTCCGACCAGCGGCACCATCCACGAGAGGACAAAGATGACCACCAGCGAGCTGACAATGATATCGAAGATGCGGCGACGGATCTGGTTGCCGAGGTCTTCCAGGGGCTCGCGACGAAGTGATAACACCGGCATGTCCTCGAGATAATCGATATACACCTGTTTTTTCATCATGAACACTCCCAGATCGGGCACCAGGCGAAACCGGATACACTGCCGTTCGGCCCCCCGTATCAGCTCATACAGATAAGCATTCTGTTCCGGGGCGATGGTCGAATAGATCTCGGTAACGCCCTGCCGCTCGCATTCTTCGAGTACGCCCCTGATATTGCTCAGTATGGGATAATGCGTCACCTCGCGTACATTCTCCGTGTCTTCGCAGAATCCGATCACCCGCGAGTTGAAGGGTTGGTTCTCGAGGTGTTGCACCAGTTTCTTCGCGACGTTGTTATAGCCGATGACGACGATCTTCCGCAGCAAATGGTCCTTTTTCCTGAAATACTGATAGATGCCCAGGAAGATAAAACGGTTGGCCAGCATGAGAACGGCTATCCCGACCAGTTGCGCGACTATGAACATCCTGCTGATGATGATCTGGTGGAAAAAATACAGATACAGCGTGACGAACCCGGTAAAATAGAGAAAGGCGTTCATGCTCCTCCTCGAAAAAGTCTCGAAGTTGACGATCGTCTTGCTGTTGTAGACCCCCGTGAGCGAGGTCGTGAGTATCCAGCAGATATTCATGAAATACAGGAAATAGTCGTATTCCAGGACGGCCGTAATGGCCAGGCTCCGCCGGAAAAGAAATTGGGAGAAGAAGAAGATGAAATTGATGACGGCCAGGTCCAGCACGATCAGGGTGACCTGGAGATGGTTGACGAACCTGTTGTTCATAGCATAAACATTTTAAACGGTAAGCAATGTCCGAAGAAAGGCGCTTTCATGATGATCGCGGACAAAACGCTGGAAACCCGCTTCCTCCACCGGCGCCCGCTGGGCGAGGGAAAGCGCGTTCGCGATACTGTCTACATTTTCCGGGTCGACCGAATAGCCCAGTTTGTATTCCCTGTTCAGGTCGTACAGTAGCCCGCAGTCAGGGACGATGCAGGTCTTCCGGTGCTGGGCGGCCTTGCCCATCAGCCCGCTGGACCCATAGAATTTGCTGTAGCATAACAGGATGGTGCCGGCCTCGCTGAAATAGAGATCGATATGTTCTTCGTCGACGAAGGTGTCGAATACGATAAGCCGCTTGCGACCGTCGTTATTGCATCCGAAGCTGTCGATGGCCCGGTTGAAGGCCCCCCGATAGTCGGCTCTGACCTTGCCTGCGATGAGCAGGACGGTGTCTCCTTCAAAGTTCGCCTGCTGGTAGGCCGCGACGATATTGCCGATATTCTTCCTCGCCCCCATGGCCCCGAAGGCCAGGATGATATGGCTGGAGGAAGGGATGTCGAACTGCCTCCGGATAGTTACGGACCCGCCTCCGCCGGGGCCGGCCCCACCGCCGAATACAGGGTCGGGGAGATATCGGAACCACGACGGATAACGAACGCCGGCCATCCGGTCGTTCAGAAGGAACAGCGGTTCTACCTTCCTGTTGAACTTCAGGATATGGAACAGGAAGCGTTTTTTCGCGTGATAGAGCAGGCGTTTCACCGAATCCCGGAGACTGTCACCACGTGTCGGTATCAAATGAAAGGGGCGAAAATAAATGCCGGTAATGCGGAACGGCGGGCGACTGCTCAAACCGATCGCTACCTGGTACCAGTCTATTTCCAGGAAAATGACGCGTTCGACACCATGCTCCAATGCGAAGTTCCGGATGAACCGGTATTCGCGCATTTTATCCCGGAGACTGCCCAGCTCATCGGGGTGCAGATTGTCTTCGGGCACGAAGAATATCCGGTCGTTGCCTTCCATCCCTTTACAAAGCGTAGCCGCCATACCGTTGAACAGGAAAATGAGATCTTCCCGCCGGGCCGTATGGCTCAGGATAGAATTAACGAAGGCGATGTGGTGCCCGTTATCATAAACATTGAGATCGCAGATCAGGGTCTTCATCGTGTATTAGTTCATTTCATGCGGTTCGAATTTCCTGACAAAGGTTTTTTTCACGAGTTCGCGGCTCAGCAGGTAAAGAAAGACGGAATTGGTAACAAAATACCGTTTGAACAGACGACGCGGCTCCAGCCATAGCCGGAACAGCCATTCCAATCCCATGTTCTGCATCCACCGGGGAGCTCGTTTCTGCATGCCGATGAGCACAGGCAGCGCACCTCCGATACCGATCATGACCGCATTGATCCTGCCGGCCATCGACGCCATCCACTGCTCCTGTTTGGGACAGCCGAGTACGACGAATACCAGTTTCGCACCGCTGCTGTTGATCCTTTCGATGGTCCTGGCCTCCTCCTCCGGCGTAAGGTCGCGGAACGGCGGGCTGTACAGTCCCTTGATGCAAAGTTTGGGATAATTGCGGTCGAGGTAATTTCTCGTCCGGGAAAGAAGGGTCTCCGTCCCGCCGTAAATATAGACGGGAGTTTGAGATTTCTCGGACTGTTTGAGCAGGGCCGGCAAAACGTCCATTCCGGCAACCCTGTCCTGTTTTATGCCATGCAACAGCCGCAACGCCCAGGTCAGCGGTTTGCCATCTGGCGTCACGAGCCCGGCCTTTCGCACCTTTTCGGAGAACGACTTGTTCCAAAAGGCTTCCACGACCATGTGCACGTTCGCTACATAAATGTACTGGCTCCTCCCGGTGGAGGCGCTGTCCATTATGTATTCAATGTAGTCCTGGTACTTCCCGACGCTGATGGGGAAGTTGAAGATTTGCATTGTTTTCATGTAACACCTTTTTATATATGTTAGATAATAAGCGTAGATTGATCTCGGGGGTATAGTAACGGCCATAGGTATCCGCAGAATTTTCAGAGTAGACCTCGCGGACTTCCTTAGGCAGCGAGTGCCAGTACCGGATCTTGCGCCGCAGATCGGGGACCGAGCCCGTCTTGAAATGCAGACCGTTGTATCCTTCGATGATCAGCTCGGCCGGGGACCCGGTATCCGGACCGATGACGGGAGTCCCGCACGAAAAGGCTTCGATGATGACGAGACCAAACTGCTCGAAGCCGATGGTAGTGAAGACCAGTGCCTCCGCAGATCGAAGGTGTCCGATGATCTGTTGTTTTGTCTGCAGACCCAGATATTGGATATTGCTATACTCAGCCGCGCAAGCCTCCACTTCGGCGCGCAACGGGCCGTCCCCGACGATCCGGAGCGTGTATGGGCTGTTCCGGAAACTGTCCAGCAGTAGCTGGATCCCCTTTTCGGGCGAAAGTCTTCCGACAAAAAGGAAACCGCAGCGTCTTGCGGGTACCATGCCCTGCGGGACCGGCAACTCTTCCACCTTAAAGAAATTGGGTTTGATCGCGATGCGGTGCGGGTCTATCTTCAGCAGACTCTGACAAATCATCTGCCGGGCCGGATCTGTGAGACAGATCAGCAGATCGATCTTTTGCCAGGTGCGAAGGAAATAGTGGAGCCGCGTGCCGATGAGCAGCCAGGCCGTGGACAAAGCCGATCCGCGATATATCTTCCGGGTAATCGCCCGCAGCGGGAAGATGCGCGTCATACAGTCGGTGAACAATTCATTGCGCACGAAGAGGAAGCTCGATGGACAGAGTATCCTGAAATTATGCACCGTATGGACGACGGGAACCCCCATGCAGCGGGCCGCGAGGAATACCGCAGGGCTGGCGGAGAAAAACCAGTTGTGTACGTGTACGATGTCCGGTCTCCACCGGCGGATGGCCCGGCAGGTCTTCCAGAAGGAAAGCGGATTGAAAAAGAAAAACAGGAATTTCAGCGCGGCAAAACGCCGGTTGTTGAAAAGCAGCGGCAGCGTCTCGCAACCCGCATCCGATAATAGTCGCAGCTCATTTTCGAAGACGGCGTCTTCACCGCCGCGTTGCATGTAATAAGTGTGGATACAGAGGACTTTCATATGACGGGACTATTTGTTTTTGACAACTGTCCGTTCTCGACATAGGAGAAATCGGAGAGGTGGCTGATGACGGAAAAGATCTTTTCCAGTCTTTTCCATTGACGGTAGTGATCGATCTCCCAGGAATGTCCCCAGAGATGAAGACATCCGCCATGGGCCATCAGGTGTTCCAGGTAGTGATCCAGCAAACGGAAGACGTCCGACGAAAAACCCGATCCGCACCAGAGACCAAGGTTCTGCAACCGCCCCCGTTTGAGCAGGTGTTTGAAATAGGTGAACCGGCTATGGTCATACACCTGTAAAGTAGTTGGTATCGCGCCTGACGATGGGCGTGTGGAAAGGAGCTCCGTGGAACGCACCACCTTGAAGCCTGTTTCATAGATCAGGGAGAGATGCCGGGCGGTGTATTCTCCGAAGGGAGGGCAGAAGCTCATCGGGGACTTCCCCAGCAGCGATCGCAGCCATTCATAGCTTCCCTGGATCTCTTCCCATGCCGCATAGTGCGACAGCTCTTTCAGCGAGAGATGCCGTAGGGTATGACCTCCGATCTCGAAATGCCGGGACAACCCAAGGATGTCCTCTTCCTTCATGACACGATGCCCCGGATTGGCCTTCGGGATATAGAAGGTCGCCTTCAGGTCATATTTGGCCAGCAGAGCGGCGAGGCGCGCGTCCGAAGGATGGCCATCGTCCCAGCTTGTGGTGATGTATCTTGTCATCGATGTTGTTAGTTGCTTTCAGAAAAAGACGATAAGGTTTCAGGAGGGTACGGCCCCATGAATACAGTTTCCGGTGATTCGGATTGTCTTCATCCAGGCGGATATAGCCATTGTGACGGTTGAAGATGCGGATCCCTTCGCGCGTACGCTGGTCGCGTCTCCAGGGCGTATCGACGGATTTATTGGCGCCATGCCAGCGGAATACCGCGAAACAGGCCTTCATATAGTGAAGCCGGTAATTGTGATGTAAAATATTGGCAGCGAAATCCTGGTCCATGCAATAATGCAGGTCCTCACGGACATGGATCTGGTTGTCGATGATCTTCCGTTTGAAAAAGAAGCACTCGGATGAAATGAAGTTGTGGAACAACGACAGGAATTTCACCGGACGGTGCGACTGGTAGTGCTTGGTGATCCGCCAGTTTAGATCGCAGAATTGCAGATCGGAATAGATCCCGTCGATGTTCGGGTCGCCGAGGACCCGGGCCGCCGTATGGAAAGCGTCGCGCAAATAAAAATCATCGCAGTTCAACCAGGCCAGGATATCCCCGGTGGCCATTTCGAATCCTTTATTGAGCGCATGGCTCTGACCATGGTCAGGCTCCGATATCCACCGGATATGCGGATATTTCTTCAACACGTCGAGGGTGTTGTCCCAGGAACAATTGTCGATGACGATGTGCTCGAAATCCGGGTAATCCTGGATCAGCACGCTTCGGATCGCATCCTCAATAAAGCGACCCTGGTTGAAGGAGGGCGTTATAACGGAAATTTTCATTTGCCGGTGATTGTTGAAGGGCCGTCTGTCTGCAACAGTAGCCCGCCAGGAAAAAGATCAGAAAGAACTGAAAATGCCAGGAAGGGATATTTTCGACGAACAGGATCAGGAGCTCGACAAGGACATAAATGGCGATCAGGTACGCTACCTTGTTGTTATGCCGGGAAAAAAGACCCCTTCTGATGGCCGCGACCATTGGCGTTATATAGAGCAGGAAGAGAACAAACCCGCCCTTCAGCAAACATTCCAGGAAGCCGACCTCGATGCTGAACCGGTAGTAGGCATCACCGCTGAAGTCATGGTTCATGGCCTGCTGCCAGAGAAAATAAGGACTGAAATAT
>DASYSV010000350.1:0-9143 GCA_036010185.1 Puia sp. | reverse complement strand
TATACCGGAAGTGCAGCGGCGTGATCTCAAAACTATTGCGGTTCACCGTCGTTCGCGTCTGTCTTCCGGTAATGATAAAAGGCAGTCCCCCGATGAGCGTGTCGCTGTTGTCCTTTACCACTGTACTGGTAAAAGCATCCTGTTGAAGAAACCCTACCCATGCCTCCGCCTGAAAATAGGGTCTGTCAGGAGCATACGGCGCGAGTACATAACCGAATTGCAGCGGTCCGCTCGCGGTGTAGCCTCCATTAGCCGGCAAGGCGCTATACCCCACCATGATCCCCGGCGAAAGACCTTTTATAAATCTGGCCGGAGCCTTATTGGTTAGCACCGGGGCCTGGCGATCGAAAGAGATCGCTGCCTGAGTACCAAACGGTATCTTCTTCGGCTTCTTCCTGAAACGCACCGCATATTCCACAAAACCCATGGTGCTGTCCTTGTCGGCTACACCTTCCTGTTGGATCCCCGGAAGATAGATGTTGTTGAATGTATAATAGATGGAATCGCCGCGCCGCAGGGTATCGATACAGCTCTGACCCAAATTACCGGATCCGCACCGTGCACAGACGGGGCTCATCGCATTGAGCCGGATGCTCTCCGGGTCCAGCTGGGGAGGCAGCGCCAAAGCGATCTTAATAGTATGCGCGGGCCCCCGGCCGGTATTCTGAAATTCTACCCGGTAGAGCAGTTCCTTTTTTTGTTTGAAAAAACGGTAATTGATGCGGCGTGATTTTACCAGCATCCGGTTCGGATCATGTGATGAAACCACCTGCATGTCCATCGCATACAATTGCGGCGGCAGGCTTGGATCATCCGGCACCAGCATCGCCGAGATTCCGACTGTCGCATTGGTGTCCTGTAACATCTCGGGCAGGGTGTTCATGTCCATGAACACAAACTGCTCCATGCCCCTGCCTATCGCGCGAAAATGAACCACTGCATGGCTCGCATAGGTATCCTCCAACGAATGCAGCATCGCCTGTGTCTCACTCGCAAACAGCGGCAGATCCCCGCCGACCTCCGCCCCGCCCGGCCCGTCCGCCGCACCAACCATCGATCCATGCTCTTCAAAAGCCAAATCATCCTCCCTCGCCGCCTGCCGATCCACCCGCGCCACCAAAGTCTCCAACTTTCCACTTTCTTCCCTATTATAAAACCTCTGTTCCGCAAGCAAAAACCCTTTTCTCTCCAGCTGCCGGTCATTATAAAACAATACGATACTTCCACTTAAGCTATCAGCATGTTGATTCCGATAACCCAGGATCGCCACGAAATCCTCACCCGGCCGGGGATACCGGTTGAGTTTTAATTCTATGTCGCTATTTCCATGAAAAAAATGCGATACCCATGCACCGCGCGAAATCGTCTTTTTCCTGATCCTCACCGGTCTCGGTCTTGTGGGCGGCGCCTTGCCGTCGTCGTAGTTGTTGGTAGCGTAAAGCCTCACATCATAAACCCCTGTATCCCGGTACACATAAACCGGTTCCTTGTCAAAGCTGAAATGTCCATCTCCGAGCTCCCAGAAATAGCTATAATACGCAGCAGGCGCCCCTGCCATCTGTCTCAAAGGCCTCAGCGTCGCCGATAGCCTGACGCTATCGCCTTCTTCCCGGATATGCAACATCGGAGGAAGAGTGTCTTGCGAAAGGGCATCGAGACAAAGGAGCATAGATATACATATGATCGTCGCCTTCATACCTTAAAGATATCAACCTGCCGTTTGTTTTGTTACCCCCTATTCCATTATTTTTTTAGATATTCGTCCAAAATCCTGGAATGCCGACTCACCCGGATCAGCGATATATCGAAGGCCTGTTATACAACGACGGATCCACCGTGGATGAGATCTACCGGAAATATGCCGGCGCCATCCGGAAATTCATTATTAAAAATGGCGGCTCGGGGGATGACGCAGCCGATATCTTCCAGGAAGCACTGATCGATCTGTACAATCAGGCGCGGCATAAGGATCTTCAGCTCACCTGTCCCTTCGAAGCATTTCTGGTCCTTGTCTGCAAAAGAAAGTGGTACAATCTTCAAAAGAAAAGAGGGCTCCACCGGGTAACAAATTCCACAGACGAAGTATCTCAGATAGGCGAAGACCCATTTGCGAGGGCAGAACAGCTCGCACTCGAGGAGTCCCGCGCCCGTCTTTTTTTGGAACAGTTCGCCCGGCTGGGCGAAAGATGCCGGGAAATATTAAAGCTCAGCCTTACAGGAGAGGCTCAGGAAAAGATCGCCGAACGGTTAAGTGTAACCTATGGTTATCTGCGGAAAAAGAAATCCGAATGCATGGCAACGTTATTATCCTATATACAAGCACAGAATTCCTAAGCTATGGACAGTTATGATAATGAATGGATCATCCGGTATGTCGACGGTGAGCTGAGCCCCGAAGAGGCAGGCCAGTTCGAAGCGGCTATGCGCACCGATACCGCTCTTGCCACGGAAGTCGAACGATACCGGGAATTGAAGGCCGTCCTGCACGAGCGGCTGCCCGGGGATCCGACCCTCGACGCGCTAAAGCAACGAACTGCACGGTTGAACGAACAATTTTTTCAGCAGACCCGCATCCGAAAGGCCCCGACCCTCCGCTTTCTTTCTACAGTCGCCGCCGCCGCATGTATCATAGCTGTCATCATCATATCGTGGCCATCCGAGACCACCCGTAAACTCGACCAGCTTGGCGAAACCAGCATGATCGGCATTACCGAAAGAGGGAATCAAACCGACACCCTCCTTCAAAAGGCGTCCACCTTTTTCAACGAAAAGCAATTCGATAAAGCGCTGCCCATTTTGAACCAGGCTGTCATCGCAGACAGCAGTAGCCAACTGGCCCTTTTCTATCGCGGAGTAGCGGCCTGGCATACGGGAGACCTCCACGTGGCACGTACGTCCTTACGACAAGTGTATGACAAAGGATCCGTCCTGCAAAACCAGGCGGCCTATTATATGGCGTTGACATATGCCGGTGAGAAAAACAAAACATTGGCGCTCGAATGGCTGCAAAAAATACCCGCAACAGCGCCCGAGCACGTGAAAATCATTGAATTAGAAGATTTTTTAAAATAGCGGTCGCAAGAGGGGTAACAAGATCCTGATTGGATGGATATACTAACGAAAGGGCTCAGGCCCGATTTCTTAACCATCAAAATCAGTATTATGAAACGCGCTATTATTGCAACAATTGTTATCGCCTTTTTAGGTATTTCCAATCACTCGTTTGCTCAGATCCGTCTAGGCGCCGTCGCCAATGCCCGGCTGAGCTCCGCCGCCAGCGTTAATACGCCCGCAGTAAGCAATGCGCTCAGAGCAAGTGCCGCAGCGACCACAACCACCGCAGCAACCACCGCGCATACGGCCGCAGCAACCACTGCGCATACTGCCGCCAAATCCACCCAAACGGCGGCCCAGGCTGCCTCCAAAGCCTCCCAGACTTCGGCTTCTACCGTCAAAGCCGCAAGATCCACTGGCGCCTCGACCAACATGCAATCTTCGACCTCAGCGTCTGCAACTAAAAAGAGCGTCGGTGTATCCACCAGCGCTTCCACGAATGTGTCTGTGCATTAATAATCCCTCAACGGCCGGGGTAGCGCAAGCTGCCCCGGCTTACCAAAAAACTCTTCTCATGCCACGCCTCCATCTGATCCTCGCTTTCGTCTTAACCGCGCAACTCACCCACGCCCAGGACTCCACCATCCTCCACCTCAACGCCGGCATTATCTATAATTCCGGTCTCAACTACTACGGTCGTATAGACAGCCTCCGAAGCAAAGGCATCTGCCCCTTTATCGGCCTCTCGCTCAACGATGGCCTCTATCTCAACTCCACCTTCGTCTTCCTCGAAAACAGCCAGCAATCGCAATATGCCGCGACACTTCTCGAAGCCGGCTACAACTTCGGAGGAGGCAACAGTTCCAACCACTGGGCAGGTAATCTCTCCGTCTCGCGCTTCCTGTATGAACAAAACATCGATCTGGTCGAGTCGGTGATAAAGGAAATGGCATCCGCCAGCCTCACCCGGCTGAATAATGTCGCCAATATCACCCTCACCGGCAGCGCCCGCTGGAGCGACCGGATAGACTACAGTCTCCAGACCGGTCTCGATCATATCATCCGTATCCTCAATGTCGGAACCAAAAAAGGCGTCCTCGTCTTCGACCCAACGGCAACCATCTCCGCCGGCACGCAAAACTTCACCACCACGTACTACGAACAAAAATACTTCCTCTTCCTCCCTACACAGCAACAACAGATCACCACCAGCAGCGAACAATTCAATATACTCGCCTATGAGCTCAGCTGCCCGGTCGTCTATGGTCTCGGCAAAATGAAATTACTATTGACACCCGCCTACGTCCTCCCCCGGAACATCGTTGCAGGCTCCGAGCTCGCTTCCAATCTCTTCTATTTCACAGCGTCACTCTCTTTCCACCTATAAGTATTTGAAACCCTGCCCTCGTCGATCCGCATCGGCTCATACTCTTCTTTCCAGCCATGTTTCCATCGACGGTGACTCCATAGCCACATCTCCGGCCGGCGGCGGATCACGTCCTCCATATACCGGACATAGATTCGTGTCAGCTCGCCTTCCGGCAATTGCGAAGCGTCGGGACATGCCAGTTGGACTGTAGCATGATAATATCCGCGCCGCGGTTTTTCGATGGAGGCGAATACCACCGGAAGTTGACCCGCGCGCGCTCCCTTCTCCGGACCGCTCGCAAACGGTGCAGGACGACCCATGAAATCGATCCACCAACTAGTCTGCATATTACCCGGGCATTGATCTGCAACCAATCCCAGCAGGTATTGAGTGGGAAGATACTGTACCATCGCCTCACGCATTTTCGGCGCCGGCAAAAAGACATTCCCGCTGCGTATGCGAAGCCTGTAAAATAGCTTTTCCAGCATCTTACTGCTGATAGGCATATACACGACAAGGATCTTGTATTTCGTCAATGGCGTCAGCGCGAGCTGCCCCCACTCCCAATTAAAGGTATGTCCAAGGTGCAGCTGACAGGCCTTTCCTGTCGCGTACAATTCATCCAGCACAGCCACGTCGGCTGTAAATCGTTTGCTCACCCAGGCATCGCTCGCGGACACGAGCTTGATCACCTCGATAAAAGAGTCGATAAAATTCCGGTAGAATTTCTTCGCGATACGCGTACATTCCGCTTCGGTCTTTTCAGGGAAGGCCTGCCGCAGATTGTTCATCACGATCTTCTTCCGGTAGCCGAACACGTAATAGACGATCCCATAGATCGCATCCGACACCAGGTAGAGCAGACGCATGGGAAGCAACGACAGGAGGTAGAGGAAGCCGTAAAAAAGATAGTACATGACAGGATGTTCTGCCTTAAATATAGGATTATTTTACCTCATAAAACCTTAAACCTCGCCGTCGCCCTTTCATCCGCCGACGACCCTCCCAGCACCACCCTGATCTGATCTTTCTCCGTTTCAAACCGGTGACGCGCCACATTCCAATAAGCCAGATCCTTCGGCGTAAGCCGGAACACCACCGCCCTTGTCTCATTGGGCCGAAGCGTAATACGCGAAAAGCCCCTCAGCTCTTTGACCGGGCGGGCAACCCTGGACCCTTCATGGCTCACATATAGCTGAACGACCTCATCCCCTTCCCGGTCACCCGTGTTGGTTACATCCACAGAAATATCCACGGCATCGCGCATCGCCGGCGAACTGAGCCTCAAATTCCCATACCGAAAATTAGTATAGCTAAGCCCATACCCGAAAGGATACAGCGGCTCACCTTTAAAGTACATATACGTCCTTCCATGACGAATATCATAATCCATCATCGGCGGCAGCTGATCCAGTGACTTCGGCCAGGTCTGAACGAGCCGCCCGCCAGGATCCACATCACCGAAAAGCACGTCTGCAAGCGCATTGCCCAATTCCTGGCTATTCTGCGTCATATGCAACACCGCAGGCACATGCTCCTCGATCCAATTGATCGAATACGGAAAGCTGCTGATGAGCACGACGATGGTATGCGGGTTGACGGCCATGACCCGTTCTACAAGACTCTCCTGCGCGGAATCGAGATCTATGTGTTCCCGGTCTACCGCTTCGCGTCCTTCACTCGGTACGGACACCTGTTTCCAGCCCTTATTCTCTCCACCGGTGGGATGGTTGCCGACACACACGATAGCGACATCCGACGTTTTCGCCAGGCTGACGGCCAGATCGTTATTCGTAGTATGATTCACGCTGAAGCCGGCGCCCAATTTGTCGATGATCCCCTGAAGAGGGCTCACGGCATAACCCGGAGAGCCGCTATACCAGTCGCCGATCACCTGCTCGCTTCTGGAACCGAGGACTGCGATACTGTGCAGCTTGGCTTTGTCCAGTGGCAGGAAATGGTCGGTGTTCTTCAGCAATACGATGGATTTTTGCGTCAGCAGACGGACAAATTGTTTGTTCCGGGCGTTCATAAAAGGAGGTTCGCCGCCACGGATCGAAGCATAAGGGACGAGCGTTGAGTCATCCCATAACCCCAGCCTGATCATCACCCGGCAGACGCCACGAAGCGCCGTGTCGATGTCCTTTTCCGTAAGAAGGTGCTGTTCCAGCGCGCCCTTGACGCCTGCGCGGTAGTTGTCGAGGAACTGATTGATACCAGCTTTGATGCAGGCCGCAGCAGCCTCCTCCGGCGTCTTGAAATAATGGTGAGCTGTCAAAAGCATCCGGTAAGCTCCGCCGTCGGTACAGATGATGCCGTCCTGTCCCCATTCATCGACGGTGACCTTTCTTAGGGACGGATTCACGGCCTGCGGAATACCGTTCACTTTGTTATAGGAGGCCATATACGCGCGGGAGCCTGCTTCGACGCCCATACGAAAAGGCACGGAATAGTACTCGCGCCAAAGACGTTCATCAAAATCGGACGAACTGCTATCCCTGCTGTTCTCATTGCTGTTGGCCAGAAAATGTTTCATCAGCGAAGCAGCCTGCCAATAACGCGGATCTGGACCTTGCAACCCGCGAACATATGCCTGCACCAGCGTTCCATTGAAGAAGGCGTCTTCACCGTAGCATTCTTCGGTCCTCCCCCAGCGTGGGTCGCGGCCGAGATCTGCATTCGGGGCCCGGATGACAAGACCGCCCTTCCCGAGGGTCTGATTGGTATACCGCGCTTCATATCCTTCGATGGCTGCAGCCTGCCGGATCAGCGCCGTGTCCCAGGTCTCCGCCATACCGTATGATTGCGGGAAAGTGGTAGTAGCAACGGGTGTCTTCCTCCCCCAACCACCCGGGACCCCGAGGGCAAGCCCATGTAACCCCTCACTATGCCCGGTGCCTTTCAATCCGAGACGAGGTATTGTAGGATTCGTGCTAAGACAGGTGATCTTTTCATCGATGGTGAGCAGCGAAAGCAGGTTATCGATGCGCTTTTCCACCGGCAGGTCGCGGTCCTGGAAAGGGTAGCGGGCCGGCGCCTGGGCGTGAACTCCAAAATACGCAGCGATCAGCAAGACAAAAAAAACTTTTTTCATCGAAAAGGCATTGTCCGCTAAAGATACCATTTTACTCGCTACGCAATTTTACTCGCTACGCAACGCCCTTAGCGGACTCGCCAATGCCGCGCGGATCGTCTGAAAGCTCACCGCCCCCGCCGTCATCCGCCGTTCGCATTCGCCCCCACCCCCCCCCCACATTCACCCGAGCCCCCACATTCCTCCGCCTAAAATTTCGATCTCAAAAATTCCTTCCAGGTGATCTTACCACTCCGTTGACCGGGAACAATATTTATACCCGTCCGAAAATTATCATAACGCATGCCCGCGACAGGAGCGATCTTCCACTCTCTGCCGGGCAGGCACATCCCGACATATTCTTCGAACATATCTTCAAACCGGAGAACCTCCGGCCCGCCGAAATCCGGAAGAAGCCCGGCAGGTTTCGCGCCACCGATCCGGATCAACTCGCCGGCAACCTCCCTAATATCGACAGACTGAAACCGGATCCCATCCGGCACCAGCGCAATTTCGCCCGCACTCTCCAAAACAGTTCTGATCATGTTCAGGACAAAATCATGAAATTGAGTAGTCCTCAAAATGGTACATGGCACACCGCTTCCCAACAACATTTCCTCGACGGCCCGTTTTGCCACATAATAGGGATAGACGCTTTTCCCGATGCCCACGATCGAAATATATACCACATGTGGCGGCCGCGACGTATCAACAGTATCCAGGAGTTTACCCGTTCCGCCGATATCCGTATCTTTAAAAGAGCTGAAATTACTCGCGCAGTGAATAACCGTCCTCACCCCCGCCAATGCCTCTGCCAAACCTTCCCCCGTTGACAGGTCTCCATGAAAAACCCCGACCCCATCCGGCACTTGCGGATCGCGCCGACTCGTGAAAACACCTACATTACAACCCAAAGAGATCAACTGTCTTACTACCTCCGAACCCAACGAGCCGGTCCCGCCGGTCACCAGAATTTTTTCCATTACTTTTTTTGTATATTCGATTTATCTCAATGCGATGACTCCCCTCATCCAAAAACTCCAAATGAAGCCCGGCAAACGCTGGCTTATTTATAACCCGCCGAAAAGAAGCTCCGGTATCGAAAGTGACATGCGAATGGAACAGTTGAAAAGCTGACCGCAGGCAAGAAAAATCCCGCCGAAAAATGACACGGCAACAGCGATTCCGCATGCGCTTACCAATCCTATCAACCCTCCATCAATTCTGTCACCTCTTGCAGCAACACCGGAATATCGACCATTATAATTTTCCAAATGAGTGTCTCATCTATTGCATCATATGCATGGATGACCTTGTTCCGAAGGCTTACTATCTGTCGTGTGTGAGAAATCTCAATACCGGGATTAATCTTAAGTAATTTGCTCAACGCCTCCCCAATAATCTCAAGTTCCCTCTCCACAGCCCTGCGTTTAGTTTTGTTTGACCTGAACTCATCAATAGCCTCTTACCCTCTAAATGATCGTCAATAGACAAAATAGCTTCCTTGATGTCCACCAATAACTTTTTTTCTTCAATGCTCATAACACCTTTAACTTATGGTCGTTAACACTTTGAAGAAAATAGGGGTTCTTTATCGTTTTTTCAGTTACCAGATCTACGTCCCTGTGGAGGAGTTCTTCCAGGGAA